>JAESRM010000237.1 GCA_016764635.1 Planctomycetota bacterium | reverse complement strand
CGGATCACCCGAGGCACTTTGCGTTGGCGGCTCGCTTGACGGCCCAGGCCGATGAAGCTGTGGCGCAAGTCGGCGCTTGGGCCTTGCAGGAAAGCGCCCTGGCATGGAATTCCAATTTGGTGGAGGAGCCGCTGCAACTTGCGGACTTCCCCGATGCGTGGCTGTTGGAGGGGGGACGCGA
Organism: Planctomycetota bacterium; assembly: GCA_016764635.1. GTDB lineage: Bacteria > Planctomycetota > UBA1135 > UBA1135 > NORP259. The sequence goes on along the minus strand of JAESRM010000237.1, from coordinate 13,486 downwards.
GGATCGGCTGCGCGGCAATCCCAGCGATCTCCGCCCCGGCGGGTTGGTGGTGGCCTTGGACCGCTTACATCTATATGGCGATGCGCCCGCCGACCTGGTGTTGGATCCGCGCCTCGATCCCCGGCGGCGAATGGTCACGACCGTAGCGCCCCAAGCCGAGGCCCATCAGGGATCGTGGGAAACGTTGCTGGTGCTGCTGGTGCGCCAGCACAAGGTCACCCTGGAGGTGGTCGGTTGGCGGCCCGACCCCGTGGGTTCAAATCAAGGCGAGAGCGATCCGCAGCCCACCGCTTTCGTGCGGGTTTGCGCCCGGGGGGATACCGGTGGCGGGCGGGGTTCGGAACTGCTGGCGCGTTGGGTGCGCGGTGCGGCCCAGGCTGCGGATCCCGAGCKGCGGATTTCTTGCGCCAACGCCTTGGCCCAAGTCGGTTGGCCCGCCGCGGTGGCTTGGTTGGGGCAGGGCTGGATCGAAGGTCAGGACGCCTACTTCGAAGCGCTATGCATCGGGGCTGCGCGGGGTCATTTGGCACCCGTGCTCTTGGGTGAAGCGGGGGTCTTGCGGCTCATGGAACAAGGTGCTGCTGCGGGCACGGCCGGTGGGGCGCGCAGCTGGGACCGCAGCCTGCTCGCGGCCCGCGCACTGCGCGCTGTGCCCGACGTGCTGGGCGCGGATGTGACCCTGGGCGATACGCTCTTGCGGGATTGGCCGGTGGATGGGGAAGCCGCCCAATGGCTGCGCTATTCCGCCTTTGCCGGACGTTTTCGTCCTCACCCCGGATTGGCGGCACAAGCCCTGCGCGGGCTGAAGAGCGAGGCTTCCCCGGCCTTGCGCCGCGCGGCCCTGGCCGCTGCGGTCAGCGCCGGCGCCCGGGATGTGGGACCGGTGGCACGCCTGGCGGAAATGTCCGTGGGGTTGAAGCCGGTGGGGGTCGAAGCGTGGGTGCGCGATTTGGAATTGGCTGGGGTACGGCCTGCAGCGCCCGCGGGTTTCGAAGCCTTGCATACGCAAATCCGATGGGTGGGCCGCTACGCTTTTTGGTGGTTCGGCGTGGGCGCCCAGGAGGAGGCGGACGCCGCTGCGTTGCGCTTGGTGGAGTCCGATGGACACCTGCAAACTTGGGTCGCATCCATGGCGCAGCCCTTGGCACGCGGGCGTCGCAAGGAGGTGGCGGTTTGGGTGCAGCACTTGATCGAGCTTCTGCCCGTTCCCGGACAACGCCTGGCCCTGCACCTGTCTTTGCTCGACAGCCCCGGGCCCTTTGAGCGTTTGGAAGTCATCTTGGCCGAGCCGGGCTTGAGCGCTGGAGACCTCATGGACTTGGCCTTTCTAGCGCCCATTGAAACGGTGGGAGCCCGGGCGCGTGGGGCCCTGGTGGGCGCCCTCGAAACGGAACCTGCTCCCCCCGGGCTGGGGGCAGCCCTGGAGCAAGCCCAGTACAACCTGCGCGGAACGGGGGCCTTTATCCAGTCCGAGCTATTCGAGGCTGACCTGCGCCGTAAGGTGGTGCGTGGATCCCATGCGCTGACCGAGCGCATTTTGGATGACGCTTGGGCTAGGAATCCGGTCCGGGAGGCCGGGTCCAGGATCCGTTCCCTCCTGGGGGATTTCGAAGAACTGCCGCCCCGCTAATTGTTCAGGGCTAGCCCAGGGGGGAGAATTCCGGGACTGGGGGCCCTGGGCGGAGCAAAACCCGGTCAGATGTATTGGTCATTTTCCCTGGGCTGCGTACCTTGGGGTTGCTGAGGGGCCAGGTTTGGCCCGGGGCGCTCGCTTCCTCCCTCCGGGGTAAGGAAAACCCCGGGAATCCTGCCGAAGGTCCCGCGGCGCGTCCGAAAGACAACCTGGGCTCCCTGCCCGCCCAACTTCCATGGCCAATCGCGATAAGAACAACAACGGTCCCGGGTTTCCGCCTGCGGTACCTGGCGAATCCCTGATAGTGCCCGTGAGTCGGGAGGAGATCGCCATGGTCTCCGACCCCCAAGGGCAAATCGCCGAGCAGTTCCGCGCCCTGCGCAACTCGATCCAGGCCATGAATGCGGATGGGGCCTCCCACACCCTGGTGATCACCAGCGCAGTGCCGGGCGAAGGCAAGACCGTGGCTGCTTTGAACTTGGCKGTTTCYTTGTCCGAGCTRCCCGGGGTGCACACCCTGGTGTTGGACGCGGACATGCACGAGCCTTCCGTCGAGCAATACCTGGGRCTRCCGCGCCGTCAAGGTTTGGCCGAAGTGCTYGCWGGCCARCTGACCATCGACCAGGCCGTGCGCGCCACWTCYATCGAYGGCGTTTCGATCATGGGGGCCGGCACCCGCCCGCAAAACCCCTCCGAGTTGCTSGGTTCCGAYCGYATGAAGACGGTCATGAACCGCCTGCGTCAACGCTACTCCTACGTGGTCATCGACACKCCCGCWGCGCTCAATGTTTCCGAYGCRAGTCTGCTCGGTTCYATGGCCGATGGWATTTTGTTGGTCGTCAAGCTKGGMTCGACGGCTCGCTACCATGTGCAGCGAACCCACAATACGCTCGAAGCGCTTGGTGGCAACGTGCTTGGCACCCTGTTGATCGACGCCAATCTACCGAACATCGGCAAGGACTATTCGAAGGGGTGATTGCTCAAAGGCAACCGATTCGCTTGATTTGAAAAAGGCGCTGTTCGCAGCGCCTTTTTTTTGTGGCCATTTTTGTTGCCATTGCGGGGCCGGTGGACGGCAAGGATTCAGCGTTGCTTGCGTTGCTTTTTGGCCACGGTCCAGAGGCCCTTGGCTTCCCATTTTAGGGCGGCTTGGTAGTCGGGGTATTGGGCCTCGCGTTGTCGGAAGGCTTGGCTGTGGTGGACCCAGCGACCGGCGGTGTCCTTGAGGCTCTTGTGAACGGCGTGCAGTAGCTCGTGGAAAATGATGTAACGCACGAAGAACTCGGGCACGAGTTTGTCGTCGAGCAGGGGATGGATGCGGACCAGGTTGCGTTCGCGGTTGTAGCTGCCCAGGCGCAGGCTGCGTAATTTGCCGCGTGGGTTTTGTTGGCTCCAGGTGATGGCGGGTAGTGGTAGCGCGGGGGAGTCGCGGGGGGGCGCTGTAAAGTTGTCGGGGAACTCCTGGGCGCGTACGACTTCTAGGAGCGGCAGTAGTTCGTAGTGTGAGCCGCTGGGGTTGAGGTGAATGCGGCGCGGGGTTTTAGCGGGCAGCTGGGCTACGCTTGCGTGGATGTAGGCGTCTAGGCGTTGGCTTGCGGCGCGGGCGCGTTTGCCGACGCGTAGCCAATGGGCCAGGTCGGTGACGACTTCGGTCGGGGCTTCGGTGAAGAAGGTGTGCAGGCGTAGGTCGGCTCCGGCTTGGGCGAAGGGGCCCGGGGTCGGGGCCTTGGCCTGCACGGGGGTGCTGCGACTGCGCGTGAAGGTGACTTGTACCGGGGCGCCGAGTTGCTGCGTTAGGGTTTCGGCGAGGGAGTCGGGGGTCCACATGGGGGAGCGGGGTTGGTGCTTGGTGCTTGGTGCGGAGAGGGTCGTATTCCGCAAGGGGTTAGACTAGCTCTTTGCAATAGGCGAAATCGAGGGTGGATGGTGCCGCGGATTATCCATCCACCTGCAAGAGCCCCAATCCTGGCRMAGCCAGGAAGGGGGTCTTGCGTAGGTGGAGGGGGAATTCGTGGCTCCGTACATCCGGGTAGTTTCTCCGAACCGTGCGCGGGTGGGGCAAGTGCTTCATTGGCTCAAGGAGTAAACGGCGGACGTCGAAGAGCAGCTGTCCAGGAAGTACCGAACCACAAACTCTCCCTCCACCGACGGAGGCGCGACCAGGGCCGGCTGCGCCGAGCCTGGGCGGGCCTCCCGGTGGATGGATAGTCTGCGGCTCGCTTCTACCTTCAGGTTAGGTGAAAGAGAGGGGGAGATCCCGATAAGTTTTGGGCCCGGCGACTTGGATTGTTCCATGTCGTCGGGCCCAAAACTTGTCGGGGTCTCCCCCTCTCTTTCACCTAATCCTGAATCTCAAAATCCTGACCCTGGTACGCACCATCGCCACTAATAGAGATGCGACGACGGGTCGTCTGCAAGTCAGCAGCGCCCGCGAAGGGGTTGTTGCCGCCGGTACTGGGGCGTTGGGCGCTGATCCAGTAGGTGCCGGAGCGCACGGCCTTGATTTCGTAGATGCCGTCTTTGTTGGTGCGAACGGTATAGGTCAGGGGGAACTCCGTGGAGGTATCCATGTTGAGGTTGACCGTGGCGGCGCTGAGGGGGGCACCGTTAGGGCCGCGTACCACACCGCTGACTTTGCTACCCGTTTCCATGCGAACGTTCTTGAGGTTCGTTTCCACGCCCTCGGATACGATCACGTTGCGCATGGCGGTTTTGGCGAAGTCCGCGTGGGACACTTGAACCAGGTACTTGGTGGGGTGCAAACCGCGCAGGATGAACTCGCCATCAGCGTTGCTGCGCGTGGTTTTCTTGGTGGAGATGCCGGGGAACATTTCGCCCAGGCTTTGATCGAAGCCGCTGCCGGTCCAATCGTTGTTGTCGGTCTTGATGACGGCGCCGGCGATGGGCTTKCCGCTCGGATCGACCACGAGGCCTTTGATGATGCCKCCGCCCTTGAGSGTCACGTCCATGCCCGACAGGTTTTGACCGTCGGTGATCGTGAAGGTGCTGGAGAGGGAGGGGGCGAAGCTGCCGGCTTGGGCTTCCACCATGAAGGTGCCTGCGATGGGCACGGTGATCTTGAAGGTGCCGTCCGTGCTTTTGATGCGCGTGCGCGTCTTGGGGACGAACATGGTCAAGTCGGCGCCGGGCATGGGCTGGCGTAGGTTGACGGTGAAGTTGCGGGCGGGCTGGCCCTTGTCGTCGAACACCTGGCCGCTGACGGTGGGCAGGGGCACGAGCTGAATGGTCACGTCCATCTCGCCTGCGTTGATGCGGGGCTTGGTGGCGGTTTTGTAACCCTTGGCCGAAGCGCGCAGGGTGTAGGTGCCGCCGGGTACGTCTTCGAAGAGGTATTGGCCTTCCGCGTCGGTATTGACTTGGGTCTGGGTGCGGGAGGCGCGGTTGGTCATGGAGAAGGCTTCAACCTTGGCTCCCTTGATTGCGATGCCTTCTTGGTCGACGACCATGCCGCCTAGGAGTTGGGCTGCCTGCATCTCGACGTTGCGTTCCACGTCAGCTTGGCCGGAGATGTTCAAGTTGGGGATGGTGACCTGGCCGTAACCTTCGGCGGAGACGGTCAGCACGTGGGTGTCCTTGGCGCAGTGGGGGAACTCGTAGCTTCCGTCGGGACCACTGGTGGTTTCGTGCTTGGTGGGCGAGCCTTCCAGCACGCCGGCGCCCAGTGGGCAGGGGGTCAGGGTGATGAGTGCGCCGCCGACCAGGTTGCCTTGGGTGTCTTGAACCACACCGAAGACCCGGGAGCCGCTACCCATGACGAGCTCTTGTTCGATGACCGCACCGGACGTGGCGTCCAGGGGGCTGCGTTCCACGTGGGCGTAGCCGGGATGGGTGGCGATCAGGGTGTACATGTCAAAGGACTCCACGTCCTTGAAGCTGAACTCGCCGTCCTTGTTCGTTTCAGCGGAGCGATCGGTGGAGCGGTCCACTTCGCCAGGGCCCCTGAAGAAGAGCGTGGCGCCTCCGAAGCGCGTCAAGGTGACCTTGGCGCCTTCGATGCCGCGGCCTTCGCGGGTGATCACGCGGCCCAGGATTTCGCCGGGCTGACCTTCACCTTTGGTGGTGATGGTGGTGCTGCCTTCTTCGATGATCTCGGGGGCGGAGGTCGTACGCTCGCCGGGAGCGTCGATGTTCGCCAAGGTGGCGTCGCCAGACTCAGGAGTTTCCACCTGTTCGGTGTTCTCTTGCCCCTGGGGGTCTAGGCCGCTCGGGTCGTCCTGGTTGGTGCCGGACTGGCCCATGAACATGTAGGCTCCTACACCGAGGAGGACGAGGACGAGGAGAGCAATGAAGGCGCGCATGACGATCTAGGTGACGGGTGGGGGGAGGCCGGGCAGAGAGAACCCAGGGACTGGCAGCCCTGGGGAGTGCTCTGACGAGCAATGAGGGAAAAGTCTTCCCTCCGGTGTGGATTTATCTTCCTACTCGGTCATCCGTGGGAACCCACTTTGGGGCAAGTCACGGGGGGCAGGCCTTCAGGAGCCAGCGGCGGCTGCTTTGGGCTTGTTCTGAGTACTGGAAGCATCCAGTGAACTCGGCAGAAACGACTCTGAAGGTGAGAGAGATCCGAGGAAGTAGCAAAAGAGCATCAACTCGAAATCCATCTTGCGGGAGATTTGCCACTTGGAGCCACGGGGCAGGAGCGGTTGCTTGATGGTGGCGACCTGGCCGGTCTTGCTGGCGAGGATGCGCCAGCCGCGGCCGAAGCCTGCTTTGGGCACCATTCGGTAGGGGCGCACGCCGGTCCAGACGTCGATGCGGCGCTGGAAGAAGCGCGGACGCAGGGAGGAACCCAGCCATTCGCGCGTGTCGGTCCACAGGGCGAATTGGCATCGCTGCAAGCCCGGATTACGCCGGAAGATCAGCTGTTCGCCCTTTTCGGGCAGGTATTCACCGCCCACGATCATTCCATACCAGTTGCGATGGACGTTGAGAATGCCGAGGACTTGGCCCTCTTCATTCTTGATCGTGTGGCGAGGAGCCCACCAGCCTGAGAGGCGGGTGGTGAAGGTTTGGGTCTTTTGGGCCATGGTCAGCAGCAGGGGTCCGGGAGGTACTTCGTAGCTTACCCGCTTGCGCGGGTCGGGGGGCAGTTTTCGTGGTCCCCGTCTGGGAGGTGACCCTTCAGTGTCCCAGGAGGAGTTGGCACGCTTCGACGATGGCTGATCCGGCCTGGCGGAGAATTGTGGGGTCCGGGCGGAATGGCAGGGAGAGGCGCAGGCTGCAGGCGGCTTCGTCCGGTGTGCAGCCCATGGCGATCAGGACTTCGGAGGGGGCGTGGTGGGTGGCGTCGCAGGCCGAGCCGGCGGAGGCCAATATGCCTTTCGCCTCGAGCAGGGGCAAAAGGTATTCGGAAGGGCAGCCGGGCAGGTAGAGCTGGGTGGTATTGGGCACGCGTGGGCYGCCTGCGCCGTGGACCCGGGAGCCGGGAAGGGCCCCCAGAATGAGGCTTTCCAGCTTGTTTCTCACATCTGCGCAGGCTGCCAGCCCCGCAGTATCGAGAATCTGGCCGCTAGCCCTTTCTGCGGCATAGCCCATTCCAACAATGCCCGCCACGTTTTCGGTGCCACCGCGCAGCCCGCGCTCCTGGCCGCCGCCGGCCAACCAGGTCATCGCACTTGGCGTCTCGCGCAGGAAAAGGGCGCCAATGCCCTTGGGGGCGCCAAATTTATGGCCCGAGATGGATACGAAGTCGGCACCCAATTCCGTGGCATCCAGGGCCAGTTTGCCGGGGACTTGCACCGCGTCCACATGCCACAGGGCGCCCGCATTGTGGATGCATTCCGCCCAACCGTCCGTGTCTTGAATGACTCCGGTTTCGTTGTTGGCCAGAAGGTTGGAGACCAGCCGGGGGCGGTGTTCTTGCAGCGAGCGAGCCAGGTCGTCAAGGTTGATTTGTCCAGCGCGATCGACCGGCAAAGTGAATATCTGAAAGCCCCGCTGGGCCCAGAGTTTGGCGGCACCTTTGGTGGCGCTGTGTTCCACTGCGGAAATCAAAATGGAGTCCGTCCTGCCGCCGGTTTCCGGGTCAGACAGGGCCCGGTGGAAAGCGGCGTGGATGCTCTCCGTTCCTCCGGAGGTGAAACAGACTTGTGCCGCTTGCCCAGCGCAAAGTAAGCCTGCGACCTGCTGGCGCGCTTTCTCGACAGCCTCCCTAACAGCCAATGCGGGCCCGTAATCGCTCGAAGGGTTGAAGTGTTGCTGCTCTAGGAACGGCAGCATGGCCTGCAATACCCCGGAAGCCAAAGGCGCTGTGGCGTTGTGATCCAGGTAGAGAGGGGCGGCCATGGGGCGCGGAACTGACCCTAGTGGAACAGCGCGGCGAGCAGGGTCGGCAGGCTATCGCCCGTCAGCGTACAAGGCTCGCAGAAGTTGTTGTCCCGTACCGGCCTGGAGTCGCATTGACGGCATTGGCCTAGCTTGGTGCGCGCAGCTTGGATCTCCCTGCGCTGCACTTCCAGGAAGCGCATGCGTTCGGAAATCAAAACTTCTTGTTGCTCCAGTGCCCGATCGATTCGGTCGCGCCACGGGGAGGGACCCTCACCATCACCTGTGTCCGCAGGGGCGATCAGGTCTCGAATTTTGTCGAGCTGAAGTCCTAGGTTCTGCAGGTTCTGAATCAGGTGCACCCGATGAACATCGGTGGGRCGGTAATACCKAAAACCACCGTTCGARCGCGAAGCCGGCTCGAGCAGCCCTAGTTCTTCGTAGTACCGCAGGGTCCGAAGATTGGTGCCTGCCAGACGTGCAAAATCACCAATTTTAATTAGGTCGGAACTCATGGGTGAATCGAATACAGCTTGCAGGAAAGGAAAGGAGGGTGGCTTGGACTTGTTTGGGAGCCGAATTATAGCCTAATGAAGAGGCTCGCGCGTGGACCCTTGATATGGGTCTGTTTTTTCGGACCCTCAAAGGGGTGATATTCAGCATGTTCTACTTCAGTCCTCTCTACTTCTTGTTCATCGGCCCCGGCCTCTTATTTGGAATGTGGGCCTCTTGGAAGGTCAAGTCCACTTTCAAGCACTACCAAAGCGTGGGCGTGGCCAGCGGCATGACCGGGGCTGAGGCCGCCGCAGCCGTCGCCCGTGCAGGTGGCGCAGAAGTCACCATCGAGCGCGCCCAGGGGTATCTGAGCGACCACTACGATCCAACCGCCAAGGTGCTGCGCCTGTCCAAGGAGGTCTACGACGGCCGCTCGGTTTCAGCCATCGCCGTGGCCGCCCACGAAGCAGGCCACGCCATCCAGGACAAGCAGGCCTATGCTTGGCTCGGCATTCGCTCGTCCTTGGTTCCGGCCGTGCAGATTGGTTCCCAAATGTGGATGTGGATCTTTTTCGCGGGCATCCTGTTGCACGTTCCCATCCTGGCTTGGGTGGGGGTCCTGCTCTTCGGCACCACCGTGGTCTTCCAGCTGGTCACCTTGCCCACTGAATTCGATGCTTCGAGGCGCGCCAAAGCTGTTTTGGTTTCGTCGGGAATCGTGAGTTCGGAGGAGGAGGCCGTCGGCGTCGGCAAGGTGCTCGACGCCGCAGCCATGACCTATGTGGCTGGATTGGTCGCAGCGATCGGAACGTTCCTGTATTACGTCATGATGGTGGTTGGCAGCCGCGACTAGCGGCGGCGTTTGTTCGGGCTCCTCGAAGGAAGGCCCCCATCCCCAAGCCCGGGGATGGGGGCCTTCCCCATTGGCGGACAGGTGCCCACACGGTACTCGCGTCAGCTTGTTACTCTCTTGGGCCGCCCCCCCCCCAAGGAACCCTGCCCAAACAAGCCAATGGATCGCATCACACTGGACTACACCAACGCCCTCGCTTCGACCATCGGACCCGACCACGGCGTGCAGGAGTCCGAGCTCGCGGGCATGCAAGGCGTCTTGAGCGAGGCCCAAGAGAAGGTCGAAAGCCGGCGCACCCTGGATCTCCGCTGGTTGGATTTGCCTTACCAAAGTGACGTGCACCAGGAGATCTTGCGCTACGCGGAAGAGGTGCAAGGCCGCTTCGAAAACGTGGTTGTGCTCGGGATCGGTGGATCGGCATTGGGCAACAGGGCACTGCATTCCGCACTTAACTCACCCTTTCACGAAATGAGCCCGCCGTCCGGGGCGCCGCGCTTGTTCATCTTGGATAATGTGGATCCCGATCTCGTCGGGGAATTCCTCGACACGATCGATCCCACCAAGTGCCTCTTCAATGTGATCTCCAAGTCCGGTTCCACGGCGGAGACCATGTCCCAGTTCCTGATCTTCAGGCGCGCACTCATCGAGCGCTTGGGCGAGGAAGGACACCGCGAACATGTGGTGGTCACGACCGACGCAGAGGCCGGGGTCCTGCGACCCATCGTCGACGCGGAAGGCTATCGTTCATTCATCGTGCCCGAGGGTGTGGGCGGCCGATTCAGCGTTTTGTCTCCGGTCGGTTTGCTGTCCTCCGCCCTGGTGGGCATCGACATTCTGGGTCTCCTAAAAGGCGCAGCGGACATGGACGAGCGCTGCCGTTCCGCCCAATGGAATGAAAACCCGGCCATGGTTTACGCGGCCACTCAATGGCAGATGCAGGAGTGCAAGGGCAAGAACATTGCGGTCACCTTTGCGTATGGTCACCGCCTGCGCGACCTGGCCGATTGGTATGCCCAGTTGCTCGGCGAGTCGATCGGCAAGGTCAAAGCAGGGCCCGACGGTCCCATGCATGTGGGGCCCACCCCGGTGCGCGCCGTGGGCGTGACCGACCAGCACAGCCAGGTGCAGTTGTACGTGGAAGGCCCCTTCGACAAGTGGTTCACCCTGCTCGAGATCGGTCAGCACGACCATCGCGTTCAAATCCCTGCGGACTTTTCCGACAAGGATGCGTTGGCCTATCTGGGCGGTCGCACCTTGAGCGAGTTGCTCGCGGCTGAACGCGAGGGCACCCGCATTGCATTGACCGAAGCGAACCGACCGAATGTGTCGATCCAGTTTCCGCGCGTGACAGCCCACACGGTCGGGCAGTACATGTACATGATGGAATACGCCGTGGCCCTGATGGGGGAGCTCTACGGCATCGACGCCTTCGACCAGCCGGGCGTGGAAGCCGGCAAAGTCGCGGCTTATGCCTTGATGGGACGCAAGGGATTCGAACAGCGCGCGGCCGAGATCCAACGGCAGCGGGAAAAAGAGAGCCGGACCGTATAGGCTGTGGGGCCCTGAAAAGCCCACTTGGACCTGTCGATGGCTGGTAGAACGACCCAGGGGTTTCCTTCCTCCGATCACCAACCTAGACTCCTCGCCCCCCGAGCGACCACTCGCTGCCGGGGACTCCTTTTCCAGTCGCAYCGTTGCGTAAACKGGYCACYCYTTGGCAGGTCCACCGACCYGCACCGCGCATGCTCGAAATCAACAAGATCCTGGTAGGCGTCGAGGTCAAACCTCGCACCGGCGAAGTTCCCCTCGGGAGCAAAACCGCTTTTGACCAGGCTTGCTTGTTGGCCGCTAGCACGGGCGCCCAACTCAAGGTCCTGCACTCGCTCTGGCATTCCGATGAGTCCTGGCCGTTGAGCGAAAAAGGTGAGGCCAGCTTGAATGCGCTGCGTGACGAAGCCGCGGGCATGGGCGTGGCGACCCGTTTGGAGATCACCGAAGAGCGCGCGTGGTTGGCGCTTTGCCGCCAGGCGACTGCAGGCCATGCGGACTTGGTGGTGGTAGGCCGACGCGAGAAAGAAGGCGCTGAATCCAAGGGGCGTGCCTTGGGCGCGATCGCGGGCAAGGTCCTGCGCAGCTGTTGCAAGCCGGTTTGGGTGGTGAAAGCCGCTGATGACTTGGAGCACAAGTTGATCTTGGCCGCCGTGGACTTCAGCAAGGTGGGAACCAAAGTCTTGGAGTGCGCAGCCTTTTTGGCCCGGCGCAATGGGGCGGCCTTGCACGTGGTGCATGCCTATCGCATCCCGCGCGAGCTGCGCCAGCAAGCTTCGGAATTGGATCAAGACGAATACGATGCCCGGGTGGAAGCGCTCAAGGCCCAGGCCCAATCCGAGGTGGACGAACGCCTCCTACGCGTGGATCTCACCGAGCCGGCCAAAACCCACCTGAGCCGTAAACCCCCGGCGGAAGCCATCCGCGAGACGGTCGAACACCTGCAGCCCGATGTCTTGATCATGGGGTCGCTTTCCCGCGCGGGTCGCCCGGGAATTCAAATGGGTGAGACGGCGGAGCGTGTGTTTGGCGATTTGGAGTGCTCTGTGCTCTCCATAAAGCCGGACGACTTCGAGTGCCTGCTCGGGTAGGGGAGTAGAGCTGGTAGGGGGACGGAAACGGCGCATACGGGGCGAAGGACCCGCTTTGAGCGCTCATTTTCCTAGTCCTGGGAGGATTGTGGGGCGGCGGATCACCGGGCGCAATGCCGCATGTTCAGTCGCCGGACAGGCCTCCCGATAAATAGGGCGTCCCGGCTGCTTTCATTTCAGGCCTTAATCGGCATGTGGAGTCCTCCTGCAAGCCAACCCACCGCAGGCGTTCCCTGCTGCCCACCATGCGTTCCCTACTTCACTGGATCCCCCTGACCCTCTTGGGCCTGACCGCGGCCTGCGCCGGCACCGACACGGAAGGTGCTGAGCTGAACACCGCCATGATCAGCGCACGCGGATCCTATGCGGATCTCATGTTCGCCAACTATTCGGACTTGGTGGGGCTCGTGACCAGCCTGCAAACCTCGGTGGATACCTATGTGGCTGCACCGGATGCACCCAACCTGCAGGCCGCGAAGGATGCCTGGAACCTGGCCCGACCCTACTATGAGCAGGCCGAAGTGGCCCGTTTCTATGGTGGCCCGATCGATGCTTTGCATGGTGATCTCAACGCAGCGCCCATCGATGGGTTGTACATCGACTATGTGGTGGGCGATGCAAACTCCGGCATCATCAACGACGCCGCGGGTTTTCCGACGATCGACGATGTGGTCTTGCGGGGCGCGAATGGTGTGGGCAGTGCGTTCAACGTGGCCTCTGGCTGGCATGCTGCTGAGTTCCTCCTTTGGGGCGAGGACTTGGACGTCAATGGCCCCGGGGCGCGTCCGTTTGTCGATTACACAGCCACTTTGAATTTTGCGCGTCGGGTCACTTACCTGGAAGTTGTAGCCAGCATGCTGGTGGACGACATGACCGCCCTGCGCGATGAATGGGCGCCCAACACGGGGACCTATCGCACCCAGTTCCTCACCGCGTCCGCTGGGACCGGGGTGACTCGCGCCTTGTCGGGCATGGCGACCTTGGGCCTCAGCGAACTTCGCAACGAACGCATTCTGATCCCGTACACCTCCCAGGATGAGGGCGACGAACACTCCAATTTTAGCGACACAACGCACTTGGACCTGATCAACAACGGCATCGGTATCCGGAACATTTGGACGGGTACCTACGACGCTTTTGACAACGCTTTTGACTACGACGGTTTCGGCATGGACGACTTGTTTGTCGTGGGGGACGCCGCGAGTGGCGTGACGGTGACCAATTCGATCAATGCTTTGGTGGTCGCACTACAGGCCCAAGTGACGCCCTTCGATGCGGCGATTTTGGGAGCTGACACGGTGCCGGGTCGTTTGGCCTTGCTAGCTTGCATGGACCGCCTGAATGACTTCAACGTGGCCATGTTGGCCGGGGGCTCGGCCCTCGGTTTGACCGTGACTTCGAACTAGGTCCGGGGTTCAGCCATGGCGTTGAGGACTTTGGTGATTGCTGCTGCGCTGCTCCTGATTGGGTTTTTCCAATTGGGGGTGATGGGTCGTGGCGTGGCTGAATCCGATGGCTTGAGGCCTGCGAGCGTATTGGCGGCGGAAGGGCGGCCCGGGGACTTGGCTGGTGCTGCCCTGC
>JAESRM010000236.1 GCA_016764635.1 Planctomycetota bacterium | reverse complement strand
GACGCGCTCTATCCATTGCCCGGGGAGTTGCTGGCGGCCCCGCCTAAAAACCCGAGCCTATTCGCCCGCGACGTGAGCCCGGTGCAAGTTCTGCTCGCCAGCGACGAGCAATGGCGCAAACCCGTGGCCTTGCATGAAATCAGCCAAACCCTGATCGAAGCCACCATCGCCGTCGAAGACCAACGCTTTCGCCAGCACGTGGGCGTGGATCCCCTAGCCATTCTACGCGCGGTCAAGCAAAACGCCCTGAGCGGCCGCACGCTTTCCGGCGCCAGCACGCTCACCATGCAGTTGGTAAAGATGCAGAGCCGCCACCTCAAGCGCAACCTCGCCAACAAACTGAACGAAGCCTTCCGCGCCCTGCAGCTCGAACGAGAACTGAGCAAGGACCAAATCCTCGAGCTCTATTTAAACGTGGCACCCTACGTGGGCAATCACCGCGGCATCGAATCGGCCTCGCTCGCGCTCTTCGCTAAACACGCGGCCGACCTGTCCCAAGCAGAGGCCTACCTGCTGGCCGGCCTGCCACAATCGCCCACCTTCTACAATCCAAACCGACGCCCCAAAAACGCCTTGGCGCGCCGGGAAATGGTGCTGGCCGCCGCCGTGCAAACCGGCCAACTCGACGAAGAAGAGGCCCGGCGCATTTCGAACACGCGCCTGACATTCGAGGACAGCCCGCGCTCCATCGTGGCCCCGCACTTCGCCCGCCTAGCCTTCAATGCCCGGCCCGCAGGAGGGCGCACCACATTGGACACGGCCCTGCAACAGCGCTGCGAACAGATCGTGCAGGAGCACAGCGCCCGACTGCCCGAGGGCAACGACATCGCCCTGATCGTCATCGAACTCGAGACCGGCGCCGTGCGCGCCCTGATCGGATCCGCCGACGTGCTCGACCCCATCGATGGTCAAGTCAACGGCGCCACGGCCTGGCGCTCCCCGGGCTCTGCCCTCAAACCCTTCCTCTACGCCGCCGCCTTCGAAGCCGGCCTCGCCACCCCCAAAACCCAAATCGACGACTCCCCCATGGAACTCGCAGGCTGGACACCGGGCAACTTTGAAGGCGACTTCTCCGGCTCGGTCAGCGCCACCGACGCCCTGCGCCGCTCGCTCAACATCCCCGCCATGCGCATCGCGCGCTTAGCAGGCCTAACGCGCACCATCGGCGTCCTAGAAAGCTCCGGCGTACGTTTCCGGCCGGGCACAGCCCAAGCCGCCGGCCTGGCCTTAGCCACCGGCGCCGCCGAAGTGCGCCTGATCGACCTGACCAACGCCTACGCCACCCTGGGCCGCAACGGCACCTTCAAACCCTGGGTACTCTTCGAAGACCAGACCGACACACCCTTAGCCGGCAATCGCGTGCTCTCCGAAAAGACATGCGACCACCTGCACGGCATGCTCTCCACGCGCAAGCGCTTCGAAGCCGCACGACAAAACGCCCATCACTTCTGCTGGAAGACCGGCACCAGCTCCGGCTTCCGCGACGCCTGGTCCCTGGGCCACGACGATCAATACGCCGTCGGCATCTGGGTCGGCAATTTCTCCGGCACCGGCCACCCGGCCTTCGTCGGCAGCCAAGCCGCAACCCCCATGCTCACGGACGTGTTCCTAGGGCAGTGAGTGAACCTATCAACTGGCTGCCTGGCCTCCCTGTAGAAACCACCAACGGCCCCTAGTCGACCAGGAGCGACTACAAGCCGGGCCTGAGTTCAAACTCACCGCTGGTGACTTCGACTGAATGGTCATAACGACCGCAAAATAGGCCCCACAGGCCTTATTGCTGCAATCTCATCCCGTTCATTCACGACCTCAATGTGGATTCCTCATCTAGATACGGCGTCAGGCACCCGCTCTACTTGAAGCAGGCCCCGGGCCCCAAAAAAACTTGGGGACTCGGGGCCTGCTCCGTTAAGCGCTACGAGCGATCACTGACCCGCTTTCGCGCGATCGTGCCAGCCTTCGCCGACCTGGCGTAGCTCCTCGATGGTGCGTTGCTGGTAGCGTTGACGTTCGGTGCGACCGTCCATTTGGATGCTGATGGTGCGAGCGTCCGCGGTCAGGTAGTTGCGCGTCCACTCGATCCAGCGCTCTTTGCTAAGGCCTTGGATCGCTGCGATCTGCTTCTCGCGGTCTTGGAAGTCGCCGTCGTACACGTCGACGAGCGCCGAGTTGCGGGCGAGCTCCGCTGCGAAGGAGGTGCTCTTCTGGGCGAGTTTGGCGACGGCGGATTCCCGGTTGGCCTGGAACTCTTCGTCGCTCAGCTCATCCAGGTCATCCAGGAAGTGGGCCATGTTGGCCACGAAGCGGCCACGCAGGGAATCGCTGGAGACCACGCTCGATTGCGAGAAGACGAACAGGAACGGCAGTCCCTCCACCTCTTGCGCAAAGGCTTGCACGATGTAGCCAGTTTGCTGCAAGGTGCGCAGGTCCCCGTAGAACTGGGGCGGGAAGACCTTGGCTAGCACGGCCAAGGCAGCACGGCCTTCGCGGCCCCCACTCTCGCCCTGGATCAACATCATGGCCACACTATCCTGCGCTTCAACCGAACGACGCAGGATGCTGTCCTTGTCCTTGCCGAACTTCAGCACGCGGCCGTTGTAGCGCTCTTCCTCAGGGATGATTCGGGCGGGCGCGATGCCGGCCATCAGGGTGTCCATGGTCTGCTTGACGCCGGCTTCGGTCATGTTGCCATAAACGAAACCGCGTAGGCGCACGGCTTGGTGCACCTCAGCGAAGTAAGCCTCCAGGTCCTGGAAGGTCAGACCAGCGAGCGCTTCGGCCTGCTGGGCGGGCGTGAAGTGGAATTCGCGAACGACCTCGCGGAAGGCTTCGAAGGCCTGATCCAGGGGTGAGGACTGCGGAAAGTTGGCCAGCCCCATGGAGTACTGATCCTTGAGGATCTGGAACTGGGCCTCCTCGATGCGCACGTTCTTCAGGAACGGGACAACGAAGGCTGCCAGCTCAGGCATTTTCTCGGAGAAGCCACCGGCGGACAAAGTGATGCCGCGGCGCTCGCTCGAAACGCCCACGCTCACGCCCGCCTCGTTGAGCGGATAGCTGAAGGGGTTCATGGCCAGCTGAACGGCGCTGGCGTACAGGTTGCCCAGCACAAAGTTGCGCGCGGAAACCGAGTTCTTGTCGTTGTAGAGCGTGACCTCAAAAGCGACTTTCGGTTGATTGAATAGCACGTCGTGGCGCAGCCAAACGTCGCCGTAATCGGCGTCCAGCTTCCAAGCGGATTGCGCGTGCTTCGTTTCCACCAAATCAAAATTTGTAGGAATGAAGGGGTTTGCGACCGGTGCGCCCACGCCGTCGCCGGGTTTGGCCGCGGCAAAGCGCGCGATGCGTTCTTCGCCCAAAGGCGTCACGCGGTACTCGGTGCGGTAGTGTTTCTCGACCTGGTCGGTTTCGCGATCCTTTGAATACACCAACACCATCACGTTTTCGGGCGTCAGGTGCTTGAGCACTTCGCGCACAGCGTTCTGATCCGGCTCCGGCATCWGGTAGATGGCGGGCAGCAGGTTCTCATAGGGGTAGGTGTGCATCATGGAAGCGCGCATGCGCACCTCGGCCATGGCACCATCGCGCTCGCGGAAGTYGAARCCGATCTGCGACATACTCTGGCGCTCGTYGATCAGGTATTGSGGAATCTCCGGCAAGCTGCGCAGGTGATTGAGCATGCCGAAGGTGCGCTCGAGAACCATGTCGAGTTGCTGCATGCCCTCGGGGGTCAGTGTCAGCGTCAGGCTGAAGAAACCCTGGTCCGCAATGCGTTGGGCGCCAGCCGAAAGCGAGGTGGCCAAGCCAGCTTGCTTCAGGTTTTGTAGAAGGCTCTCTTGGCCCTCGTGACCGATGATGCCTCCGAGGATGCCGCTGGGCTTGCTGCGCCAATCGAAGGAGGCCTCGGGCAATTCGAAGCGCATCCAAAGCTGGTGCACATCCTTGAGGGACTTGACCTCGACCAACTGGCCGCGCAGCCCTTCACCTTGCAGCGGGATGTCCGTGGTCAGCGCGGTCAGGTTGCGGTTGGGCACTTCTTCAAACTTGGCGCGGATCCACTTCTCGACCTGCTCGGCCGGGTACGGTGAAACCACGGCCAGGTTCATCAGGTTGGCCGAGTACTTGGCCTCGTAGAATGCGCGCAGCTTGGCGTTCTTGACGCCAGCCAGGGTCTTGCTGTTGCCCGTGGAGAAACCGCAGTGCGGGTGATCGGGGTTCAACAAAGAACGCCACACCTGGCGCGTGCGCCAGAATTCGTTCTCCAGGTTCTTGGAGTGCTCTGAGTCCACGGCGTTCAGCTCGCGCGTCGAAAGCGCGTCGGTCATCAACGGATCGATAAAGAAACGCGAGAAGCGATCCAGGGCGCCTTCGAAAGCTTCGTTGCGAATCTGGAAGTGATAGTTGGTTTCGTCCTCCGCGGTGTAGGCGTTCGACTGGCCGTCGTTCTGGGCCAGGTAATCCTTGTAGTCCGCGGGATCGGGATACTTGCCCGTGCCCAGGAACAGCATGTGCTCCAACAAGTGCGCCAGGCCTTCCACCCCAGCGTTGTCCATGGATCCGACGTTCACCGACAACGCAGCAGCGCTACGGTCCGCATCCGGATCGGTCTCAATCAGCACCTTGATGCCGTTGTCCAATTGGAAGGTATGGGTCGTGACCCCGTCCCCGCCGGCCGAAGAGCCCGCTGCGGATCCGAGGGTGGTTGTGAGGCAAAGTAGTGAAAGCAAGCCGATCCGTCGCATGGGGTTCTCCAGAGAAGTGCTGGTAACTAAGCCCGGACACCATGGCCTCGAGCGCCTAGCAGGATAAGTCCTCGGCCCGCCCATGCCTAGCCGCGACCCCCCATTCGTTCCGTACGGCTTCCGTCAAATTGACGCGGTGAGCCCGGCTCAGTACTTACCGCATGTGAGTGAATCACAGATGGCTACATGATATCCTAAGCGGTCGTCCCTTCACCCAATTCTACCATGCGCCTCTTACTCATTCTGCTCGCCCTATGTGGCTGCCAGTCCGCTTCGCCCCTGCGCCTTTACGACGGACCAGCCCGCCCCCCTGAAGAAACAGCGCGAATCTCCCTCACACGAAGCGGAGGCTTTTCGACTCTATGGAAGAACGAATTGGTTCCCCAGAGTGGGCAGATCGTCGATGTGAACGGTCGCCAGGTTTCCGAAATCAAGATAGAAGTCCTTCCAGGTAAGCAAAAGTTGCTCATCGAGGGCTACTACGAAGATCCAGGTCGGGCCTCATTACTGCGCCTGTTGGACACCAAAACCCGCATAACTTTTGCCATTCTTACCAAGCAGGTGGAGTTCAGTGCGCTGCCCGGAAGAACGTACTTCGTGCAGGCCAAAGCCGAAGGGGACGGGATCATCCGCTCGTTTGAAGAGACAAAGACCTGGAGCTATATCGTGCGCTCCGATAGCGACGAGTTGGTTGACTCAAAGACCATGCCATGGACACCGGTACGAAATCTGCCAGACCTCCACTTGGGCCATGAATGGACACTTTGCTCCAAGTTCGGCAACAGGAACGCGCAAGGCGAGGGGTTTGTTGGGCCTTGTGAAAGCGAAGTCAAATTCAGCCGGAAGGTTTATTCGCTGACACAGACAGGAGCCGCAGCCAGGATTGGCTCTTCACTGGATTCAGTAACCAAGCAAACGGGCTCTAACATGCGCCGTTTTATCCAAATCCCTGGGGCACGAATTTTCGACATCGTGATTGGCGAGCAGCACTGGACTGAAAAATGGCGCGACGCCTACGCAGACGGCAAAGGCAAATGGGGCGTGACCGTATACCGGGTACACGAAAACGACATCGTGATGCTGGCCTACGTGGGCCAGGAAACAGACGATGCGGCGGTCTTGGATCAATGGGTCAAGCGCTTCCTAGACGCGAACCTGCCGAATGACCGCCATACGGTGTCTGACGGTTAGCGTGATTGTCGAAGCATGTGAAGCGCCACGTCCTTTATTCCACCGGCCTTCTGTGACATGGCCACATACACATCCAAGTGCTTCCCATCCCGGTGCAAAGTCAAACCACCGAACCAGGCGGTGGTGCCTTGAATGTCGATCAGTCGGAAGTCCGTGGTCTCGCCCGGCTTTTCCCAGGGGGTCAGATCCGCGGACAGGTGAACCAAGCGTAAAACGACCCGGCCCTCGATCAAAACCAAGGTCATGAGCTCATAGAAGTTCACTTCCCCATCGTTCGTCATCAATCGAAACGTACCCGCCATCGCCCCGCCCATGGCCGGGTTCCAGGTTTCCTCGCAAGCGCCGCCAAGGCCTTCCCCTAACCAGCGCCCCTCCAGCCAACTCAAGTCCGCGACCTTGAAGTCGCCCCTAGGCTCTGCTTTCGACAAAGTGAATTCAGTAAGGCCCCCCTCCAACACCGGCGCCATGGAACGTCCGCCTCCCACCGCAGCGCACCCGATGCAGGAGGCCAGGAGGAAGCTGAGTGTGACGAAACCGAGGTAGGAAGAAAGCATGGGCATCTTGGGGGGAGGATTCTTTGGAAGCGATGGACGAACGCGACCGCAGTCTACAGTGCTGGGCAAATTGCGCAGCATTTCTCCCTTGCACCAAGTCCAATCGCAGGGCTCCGAGACCTTGTAAGTCCCACCTCTGCGCAAGATCACGGCAACCGACATTCCTTATATGGAAGTTTTGGCAAGTTTAGTAGGAGGCTTCGCTTGCCCCCCTTGGAAAACCGTACCTGGGTCAGGCGCTGGCTGGACTCGACGAGCACGTAGCCCGCATCGTCCGTGGTGCCGAGGAGGCTAGATCCATCCGCCAAGCGAACTTCCACTCCCGCCTCAGGCCCATCTGGCCCAAGCACCTTGATCAAGATCCCCCAGCCACGGACGAAAGCAGGCCGCACCTCATAGTGCTCTTCATGGGTACCTTCGGCCGGGACTCTCACCCATGAATCCGCCGTGCCCCGGACAGGCACATGACCGGGTGCGTAAACCATCCACGGTGTTCCTGTTTCCCCTGCAAACGTGAATCCCACGGGCACCTGCCCGACCCYGCCAATCGTGCGAATGTTGAATTGCCCGCCGCGGTGGATCCAGAATTCGGCACCTTCAATTCCGGAAGGCAAAACCAACTCCAACGGCAACAGGTCGTCCCCCTGCAAATCGATCTGAACATCCTCCCCCGGAAGCAGCACAGGTATCTCACCGGTTGTACCCGTGCCGGGCAGATTCGTATGGCATTGAATCATCGCTGCGCCAGGGGGCAAATTTTCAAGCACAACTTCCGCGATCCAACCGCCGCCGCGCAAGGTCTTCGGAAAAGCCGAACCTGTGCGATCCACCCACGCCTCATTCTCGTAAACGGCCTTCACAGCCACGTAGCCGGGCGCCCGCCCTTTTGCGCAACGAATGCGCACGACAAGTGAACTCGTGTCAGGTACCCGGACCAGGGAAAATCCATGTACCCCGGAATCTTTAGCGAAGGACAACGCGTGTTGCATGGAGTGCTCGTACCCACTCTTGAAAATGGCCACGGTCAACTCGCTGTCCGGCAAGCCATCGATCAGCGTCGTTCC
This sequence comes from Planctomycetota bacterium, assembly GCA_016764635.1. GTDB lineage: Bacteria > Planctomycetota > UBA1135 > UBA1135 > NORP259. The sequence goes on along the minus strand of JAESRM010000236.1, from coordinate 6,261 downwards.
GTCCTCCGCCGTGAGCCCCGCTCCCATTCCCAAGCTGCGATTTTTGGCAGAACGAGGCGTGATATAGGCCCCTTCAATAGGCTCTCCTGTCTCCCTGTCCGTCACGCGAAATTCCTGGGGAAACCAATCAATGCGCTGCACGGGGTAAGGTTCGTCCGCAAGAGAAGCGAAGGCGGGGACTTCGGCCAGGGCAAAAAATCCCTGGCCCGGACTCCCGAGGAAAACCTCGAGGTTGCTACTTTCCGGATTGCTGCCATGGCTGGCACTGTGGACCGAGCCCCCGATCACGWACGATGCAATCCCTTTTGATACCGAGATGGCCCGATGACGCCGGCTGTCAAAGACGCGGCCCCTATTGGCTCCAGGTCGCCGAATCGCAGCGCTCAGCCCTTCGGATGCAACATCGGCTGGCAACCTGATACGAAACCCCTCCGCWTCGCCAATCACCAACCGGGCCGGTTGCCCCGCCTCATCGGGTGCCACGATATTCATCGGTTGCATATTCCACTCGGCCTCGTCGCTCACTTTCCAAAGCGCTCGCATGGGCTGCTTGCTTTGCTTGACCTGCAGAAGGCCGCCAAACAGGCTTTTCTTGACCTCCATCTCGCCAGGCTGTACGTCTTCAAATGGCATGGAAGTCCGCAGAAGGCCGCCCTCTTCGCTGCGGCCTATCCATTCCCGGTCGCTTTGCGTCAACCGAACGATCACGCCTTCAACCCCTTCATTGGCCCCCTCGACGACGACTTTCCAATCGGTCGAAGCCCCCAACGCAGGTTTTTCCAGTGGAGCCGTCGCAACCTCCTGGTGACGATCTGGCTCGATGACTTCCAGGTCTATTCCATTGCTTGAAGCCTCGGGTACTTTGGTATCGCTGGGCCCTCCAACAATTTCCCTGCCTTCCGTCTGGATGCTAGCCAAAGCCAAATCCCGAGGGCTTGAATCGAGTCTATCGGCGTCAATCAAAAGCGCAGTCTCGGGGTCCAGACCCGCCGCACTCTCGCTACCTCCAATCCAGCCAGACCACCAGAAGCCTGCGCCTAGAAAGAACAATCCCATGGCCACCGCCGACATCCAACCCGCTCCGGAAATGGGCACGCTTGTACTTGCAAGGGAAGCCCCTTCGGACACCACGCCCAGCTTGGGCATGCCCACCAAAGGAACGACAAGCGCCATCCAGTCCTCGCCCTCAGACTGGCGTAGTTTCTCACGCAACAAACCCAGCCCTCTCTCCACCTGGGACCGCACGGCCGATTCGCTAAGGCCACGCCGCTGGGCGATTTGCGCGAAGGACTGCTGCTCATAAAAACGCCAAATCAATGTCAGGCGATAGGGCTCGCGCAAACCGGAAAGCGCATCCTCCACCAGTCGGCCGGCCTCCACACGTAACAGCCACTGCTCCGCGCTGAGCGCTTCACCTGGCTCCATCACCGACAGTTCACGGGCTTTACGCCGCTCATCGGAGAGACGCCGCTTCCAAGCCAGATTGCGTGTCACCCGACTCAACCAGGCGCCAGCGTTTTTAATTCCGCCGCCGGAATCAGGAGCCGAAAGGGCGGCCACCCACGCATCCTGCACCACGTCTTCCGCGAGACTATCGCCCACGATAGCCCGTGCGAGTCTACGCAGGCGAACATGCTGTTCGAGGGCTTGAACGGGATCGGAAAAGGACACTTCTATGGGGTTCATATTACTCATGACACCCTAGCTGTTTCCGCGCGGCTTGCCCTGTCTCAGGGAATCGGTACTTCTCGGGCTCCGTTCTTACCGGGGTACGGAGTCGGTTGGTTTCCCTTGACCTGCATCAACTCTGAGAGCCCTATGCAAACGCCCGATTGACGGTTTGTGGGGTGGCCCCCTAGGGTGAGGATACCGACCAGCCGGTCGGTTTTCAGGTCCAAGGCCCCCTTGAGGGCCCCACAGAGCCACTTTATGACCCTCACCAAGTCCGAAACCACCCGAGCCCGGATTCTTGAAGCCGCCCGCGGGCTCTTCATTGCGCAGACCTACGCCAGCGTGACGACCGCCCAAATAGCGGCCATGGCGGAGGTCACCAAGGGCGGCTTGTACCACCACTTCTCCAGCAAGGAAGAACTCTACCTGGCCTTCCTGCACGAGGATCTGGCCACCAAGAAGGTCCTTTTCCGGCAGGCCGTAGAGCTCGAAGGCCACGTCCGCGAACGCCTGGCCCAGCTGACGCGCAGCTTCCTCGAACTGGCCCCGGCCCTGCGCATGACCGCGCGCCTAGTGCGTCGCGACATCAATGTCTTCAGCGAAGAGGACCAGGAAAAGCTCGTGCGCCACTACCAGGCGGCCCTACCCCAGCAGGTCGAAACCATCCTGCACGACGGCATGGCCGACGGAACCCTGGCCCCCACCGATTCACGACTTCTCTCCTGGCACTTTGTCGCCCTGGTGGAAGTCACCCTGACCCCCTACGCCAACTCGGTCTTCGAAAACAACGATTCGAAGCTCGACTTGGTCCTCAACCTTTTTTTGGGCGGCGCATCCGCCACAACTGGAGACACCACATCATGACCACCCAGGTTTTCCCCGAATGGCGGGACAAGTCCCTCGATGACGCCCTCTACGAAGTTCGCGCGCTGGTTGAGAACCCGGAGTTCCCCACCGTTCAACGCTGGCGTGACAATGGCGGCAAAGTGCTCGGCCACATGCAGGTGTACTTCCCCGAAGAGATCGCCCACGCGGCCGGCATGCTGCCCGTGAAAATGCGCGGCGCCCCGCTCGAACCCACCATCTCGGACTCGCACTTCGGATCCTACCTGTGCTCCATCATAAAGACCAACCTGGAGCTCGCACTCTCCGGCAAGCTCGTGCTCGACATGTTCGTGTCCCACCCCATCTGCGATGCGGCGCGCAACTTGGCCGCCATCTTCGGACGCAACTTCGACTACCCCTGCCAAATCCTGTACCTGCCCCAGAACCCGAATTCCTCGGGAACCATCGAGTACTTGACCCACGAGTACGGGCGCATCAAGCGCAAGATGGAAGAGGTCACGGGCCAGGTAGTCACCGAGGAAGCCCTSGCCAAYTCGGTCCAGGTMTTCAACRAAAACCGCCGCTTGCTGCGCGARYTGTAYGACGTCAARCGTRMAACGCCYTGGYTGGTCGCCGCCGAAGACGCCTAYGCKTTGGTTTCCGTGGGCGGCATGATYCCGCGCGAAGARCACAAYGAAATGCTCGTTTGGATGCTCTCCGAGATCAAAAAAGGCACMGCCCACAAGCARGAYCGCATCCGTGTGGTCTACGAAGGCGGCTTCTGCGAGCAGCCYCCCCTGGACCTGATTCGCATGCTGGGCCGCACCTGCTACCTGGTGGACGACGATTGCCTGATCGGCCTGCGCTACATCACCGAGGACGTGCCSACCACGGACAATCCCCTCGAAGCCTTGGCCACCGCCTACATCGAAACGTCCAGCTACAGCCCSGTGCAGCACGACAACAACAAACCCAAGGARCGCATGCTCGTCGAGCGTGTGATGAACGCMAAAGCCGACGCCGTCATCGTCTCCGCCGCCAAGATGTGCGARCCCGGCCTCGAGGAGCARGTGACCTACACCATSGCCCTCGACGARAAGGAAATCCCCTACTTCGTCAGTGAATTYGAGGAGAACCAAAACTCCTTCGATCAATTGGAAATGCAAGTCGAGACCTTCCTCGAGAACTTGCTCTTCGCCTARTCCCCCACGCATCAAWAAGGAAAANYMMAATGAGTACACAAGCCAACATCGATGCCCTGCACGGGGAACTCGTCGGACGTGGAAACAAAGAGGGTGCTGCCCTCTTCCGCAAGTGGTTCGATTCGCTGACCGACGTGGCCGAAAACGGAGGCCAAAGCGCCTACGTCTTCGTCATGGGCAGCCTCAACGAAATCCTGGTCACCTTCGACCTGCCGGTGGTCTTCCCAGAGATCAACTCCCTGCAAACCGCCGTGCGCCACGAGGCCCACGAATACCTGGCGGTCGCCGAAGATCACGGCTACTCGCCCGACATCTGCGGTTACGTGAAAGCCGACGTGGCGACCCAGCTGCAGGACGGCAAGCACCCCATGGGTCGCGTGCCCAAGCCCACCATCGCAGTGCTCACCAACGCCTGCAACACCTACATCAAGTGGGCTGAAATCTGGGAGCGCATGCACAAGGCGCCCATGTTCACCATCGACGTGCCCGGCACGCGCGAGGCGGACCAGCAGTCGATGCCCGGCAGCTCGGACTTCAAAGCCGACTGCAAGTACATTGCGACGCAACTGAAGGAGCTCATCAAGCTCTGCGAGAAGGTCACGGGCAAAAAATTCGACATCGACAAATTTCGCGAGGTGCTCGGTTACGCCAACCGCATGAGTGCCGGATGGAAGCGCGTCATCGAGCTGAACGCCGCACGCCCCACGCTCTTCAACGCGCTGACCGACGGCACGATCTTCCTGGGCGTGGCCAACGGTTTCCGCGGCACCAAAGAAGGCGCCGAGTACTTCGACCGCYTGGTCGARGAGATGGAATACAAAGCCGCCAACTCGATCGGCACCATGGACAAAGAAGAGCTCTACCGGCTGTTCTTCGTCGGCGTGCCCTGCTATCCGATCTTCCGCCGCTTCAACGAACTCTTCTCCGAATGGGGCGGCACGTTCGTGAACTCSAGCTACCTGTGGTTCGCCTCGGGCGGCAGCAACATCGGCTACCAGTACGACATGGAAAACCCCATCGAGAGCCTGGCGGARGGCGTGCTGATCGGAGTGCGYGACGCCATGGACAGCATGTTCCACATGGAYCGCATGGTYGCAGCCCAAGCYGAGGAATTCGGCCTGGACGGCATCATCTACCACCCCATCAAATCCTGCCGCACGGTCTCCACGGGCCTGGCCGACAGCCGTCGTTACCTGACTGAAAAGACCGGCATCCCGAGCCTTTTCATCGAGTCCGACATGATGGACCGCCGGGTTGTCTCGGAAGCCCAAATGAAAAACCGCATCGATGCCTTCTTCGAAGGCCTGGCCTCCCGCCGCCGTTTGGCCGGAAACGCTTAATCCCCCCCTAACTAACGGAGTACACAAAAATGGCATACGCAGTAGGCGTGGACGTGGGGTCAACACAGACCAAAGCAGCCGTCCTCAACGAAAAAAAAGAACTCGTGGGTCGCTCCCTGGTCATGACGGGCGCCAACGTGGTGCAAGCCGCGCAGGACGCTTTTGACATGGCCCTCAAGGAGAACAACATTCCTGAGGAGGAGGTCGAGTACGTGGTCGGTACCGGTTACGGCCGTTACCGCGTGACCTTCGGCAATGCCCAGGTCACCGAGATTTCCTGCCACGGTCGCGGCGCCGTGCACCTGTTTCCCAACACCAAAACGGTTGTGGACATGGGCGGTCAGGACACCAAGGCCATAAAGGTCAGCCCCGATGGCGAAATCGTCGACTTCTGTATGAACGACAAGTGCGCCGCGGGCACCGGACGTTTCCTGGGGGCGGCCTCGGAAGCCCTGGACATCCCGCTCGACAAACTGGGCGAAGTCGCCCTCTCCGCCGAGCGCGTAGTACCCATCAGCACCACCTGCACCGTCTTCGCCGAATCCGAGGTGCTCTCGTGGCTCGGCAAAGGCAAGAAGGTCAACGAGATCCTGCTGGGCGTGCACAAGTCGATCGCTTCGCGTTCCGTGGCGCTGCTGCGCCGCGTGGGCATCGAGGACGAGATCACCTTCACCGGTGGCGTCTCGCGCAACATCGGCATGGTGGCAGCCCTCGAGGAACGCCTCGAAACCAAGCTCAACGTGAGCGAGGAATGCCACTACATGGGCGCCATCGGCGCCGCCCTCTTCGCCCTGGACCACATTTTTGAGAGCCGCAACCCGAAGGTTTCCGTGGAGGCCAAATMATGAGCATCACCATCGGAGTCGACGTMGGCTCAACCTATACCAAAGCCATCGTGCTCGACGGCAACAATGAAATCCTCGGCCGCTGTATGAACCCCACCGGATTCAAACTCACCAAAGTCTCCAACAAGACCGTGGACGAGGCCCTTTCCCAGGCCGGTCTCAAACGCCAAGACGTGGCCTACATCGTGGCCACCGGCATCGGCCGCCACCAAGCCACTTTTAAGGACCTGCACGTGACCGACCTATCGGCCACCGCACGCGGCGCGAACCTGCTGTTCCCCGGCACACGTACCGTGCTCGATATCGGCGGCCAAACCATGAAAGCCAGCCGCATCAGCGAAAACGCCGGCGTGGAGTCCTTCCGCCTCAACGACAAAT
>JAESRM010000014.1 GCA_016764635.1 Planctomycetota bacterium | reverse complement strand
CGTATCGGCTGACCAGCCGTGCTTGCGTTCCGATCAAGGGTCGGCGTTCACCCCGGTCGCCCCTGGTTTATGAAGTCCTGCCGTCGACGACGGTGGCCTATGCTTATGTGTCCGGCGCCTACCCCGGCGTGCCGCGCGCTTACCCTGGCGTCTATAAGTTCCTACAGCAGACCATGCATTGGGTTGAGAACGGACCCATTCGGGAAATCTACCTGGTCGCTCCGCTGCCGGGCGTTTTGGAGAGCGAGCTCATCACCGAGATCCAAATTCCCGCTGGCCCGAGTCGGGCCCACTGATAGGGTTCTACCGACCGCACAAGAAAAGGCTGGGTGTCCCATGGGATCCCAGCCTTTTTTCTAGCTGCTCAATCGAGCCGATCAGTCCATGGGCCAGGCGCGTTCCAAAGCGTCGAAAGCACGCACCGTTTCACAGGCGTCTTGTCGCCAGGCGAGCCTTAGGTATTCAGTTTTGAGCAAGGTGTATTGCAAAGCATCTTTGGGTGCATCGATGCCGATTCGTAGGGCGTTGCGCAGAATGCCCTCACGGGTGAAGCCAAGTTTGACTGCGACGCCTTCGGACCGAGTGTTGGGCACTTCCATGCGGATGCCGACGATGTCGAGCTGCATGCCATCGAAAGCCACCCGGCAAAGTGCGCGCGCAGCTTCGGCCACGTAACCCTGGCCTTGCGCTTCTGGCGTGACCCAATATCCCAATTCAAAAGCTCCGGCGCCCAGGCGCGGATGCAGACCCGTGCCTCCGATCAGCGCGTTGCTTTGCCGGTCGAATATGCCGTAGATGTAATTGCTGGCCCCGTCGAATTGTGAGCGGAAGCCAAGGATGAGCTCGAGTTTCTCATCCAGGGTTTGGGGTTCGAAACGCGCCCAAGGAAGGTACGGCAAAAGGTGCTCTTTACAGCGTGCTGTCGTTTCTTTTAGGGTTTCAGCGTCCGTAGGCTCGTACGGACGCAGAACSAACCGCKKYGTWTSRRTGCGNNGYANCSRWGYKYRYTKCTNWGKCYTMTGRWSWGGWMWTRGGANWCRTNWATGCGACGTAGCGTTTCGAAGGCTTTGAATCGGGTACCRGTCTGCCGGTCAAATCCTAGCTGTTCAATTCAGAAGCTTCGGGCGGGTAAACGCAGAAGACCTGCGCTTTGCCTTCCAAATCCAGGTTTGCGCGTAGGTTGTCGCCGAACAACACCTTGCCATCGAGGGCTGCAGGCAGGATCGAGGTGTACTGATTTCCTCCCCGGTCGAACAGCGCGATGGCTCCAGTATCCATTGTTTTGCCAACGGAAAATAGCTGTCCTGGGTCTTCACTTGAAGAAGCTGGCGACACCTCGAGTTGTTGGTTCAATGTGACGACTCTGGGCAAGCTAGTGCGCAAGTCCCCCAGCAAGGTTTTGCATTCCTCGTGCAGGGGCATATCGTGCTCCTCTAGGGCCCATTGGATGAATTGCTCAAGTGCTTGAATTGTTTCCAGAGCCGTGCCGGCCTCCTGGAGCAAGCCTTGTTCCAACGACCAAAAGCAGCAGAACGAAAGCACTTCCCGGCGACTCAAGTCTTCGAAGGCTCCGATGGTCCGGGTGTACTCAGCAAATGGCCGCAGTCGCTCGATCCATTTGGCGTTGGCCTTGCCCTGGCGCTCCATGTCCCATTTGAATTCAGCCACCATGGCGCCAATGACGCCCGGGAAATCGGGAGCTGTGCCAGGATCCTCGTCCTCAGGGTCGACAGGCAAACCCAAGCTTTGCTCAAGGTCTTGGAAATGCATTTCCATATCATTGCCGGCCGCCTGCGCCGCGGCGAATCGGTTCACAGCATCGCGGGCACCTTCGCTCGATTCGGCCGGGCGCTCGTCCGAGGCCTCCGTTTTAGTGGACTCCCGTTTCGAAGCCATCCACGCCTGGGTCAGAATACGTCGGGCTTCGCTCAGGTCGATTTTTGTGTTGAACGCGAATTGCTCCAATGCTTGACCCACAGGATCTGTGGGGTTGGCTGCCAGGGATTTGGGGTCGAAGCGAGCGCTCTTGATAGCCTTAAACCAAGCTTTGATTTCCGTGCGGGACCAGCCGGCCAGGGTCAGGAACTCGCGCGCTTCTGCGATGGCATTGTTCGTTTGGGCGCTGGACTTGGACGCGCTTGATTTCGCTGCTGCGCGGTGCGGTGAAGTGGGATGGAAGAACATGGCTTCCAATTCAGGGGCCGCCAAGCGCAGTATCTTGGCGCCTTCCCCGTACATGCGGTTCAGGTCGCGTTCGAGGGCCTCGCTGAGATCCGGACTGCGAAGCCAGGTCGCATCACCAGAGGGAACGTGCAGGGATCCAGGCACGGAGAAAAGTCGGCCGACCAATAGATCTCCCGTCCTCATTTCCGAGGAGCCCCGACGATCCTGCAGGGCGAACTCCCCGAAGCCGGTGATGTCGCGCACCCAGGCCCCTTGATCCTCGACCAAGTCCCCCACCTCGAAAATCCCGGTGAAGGAGGACAGCAGGAGCGGCTCCACATGCTCTGTAAAGTCGGGGTGGGATTCGCGCCACTCATTGATCAATCGATCAAATGGCGCGCCCAAGAGGCTGGGACTGTGTCTCTCCAAGAGAAACCATTCCCGGAATCGTCCGCAGGCGGAAGATCCTTGGGTTTGGGCTTTCTCAAAGGGGGGGGCTCCCTGCGAGAATTGAGCCCAGGCGTCCGTCCATTCCTGCTTCAGGCCAGCCTTCTTGAGGGTCAAGCCTTGTAGGGCTTCGAGTCCGTTGCGTAGTGCGAGCTCAGGGTCGCTTTCCAATCTTCCRGTCATGGCCGTATCCTAGTGTCTCGCCGTAACTGCGTCACCCCGGGTTTTCCACCCGATTCCCTTACACCCCAAAATAAACCATGGCCATTCTGCAATCCGAAGCCGCGCCCGTTGAGTTCATGCAATCCATGCTCTTTATCGACAAAGTCGGTTTGGTGATTCTGGGGGTATTCCTGCTGCGCGGGGCCTTCCAGGGCCTCTGGTGGCAGATTGCCCGGTTGGCGGGGGTCGTTCTGGCGGTCATCGCCGCCAGGGTCACGGCGCCCCAATGGGCTCCTGCCCTGCAGGAGAGCACGGATCTGCCCGAGGGCGCCGCCTACGGACTGACCTGGTTCTCGGCATTTGTGCTGGTCATGATCCTGGCCGCCCTGCTGGGGCGCCTGGGTAAAAAGGCCTTGGACGCCATGCAGCTTGGAATGGCGGACCGGGTCGGTGGCGCTTTGGCCGGTGGACTGATTGGCCTGCTCTTGCACGGGGTCGTCTTGTTGGGCATCACTGGGCTCGGTAGCACCGAGTGGAGCACCCAGACCTTGGCCGGGTCCAAGAGCGAGTCCCTGCTCAACGCGGTCTCCAATCGTTGGCCCTTGTTCGTGGACGCCAGTGCCAGAGATCGAATCGTGCGACCCCTGGTGGATGCGCTAGGTTTGCGTCGCGCCGAGTTTGAGGAGCAGGAGGATCGTACCCAAGGCGGCTACGAAGAAGGGTACGAGGGAACCTATGCAGAAGACGAAGTCGTGGAAGATCCCTACGAGGCTCAATAGSCCTGGGGTTTCACAGGTGGGCCAGATCTATTTAGTTTGAAACGCTTTCGAATTCGACGTGGATGCGAGGGCTGGGGTCGCAACGCAGGTACAGCATGGCGCTTCCGTGACGAGTGAGCCGGTCGGTTCCGGGAGAGGCCACCCAGACTTCAACCGGCGGCCCGCAGGGCAGCTCACCGTGTACAAAGCCTTGCGCGTCCGTGCTCCCAATGAACCCAGCTTGCAGTTCTTCTGCGTCGGGATCCCCAGGTCGTTGCCCGGTTCGTGGGGCGAGTAGGTACACCTTGTAGTGGACCAACGGATTTCCGCCCAAGAAGATTTCCAGGTCCCTGAGGCTTCTGCCGCAAGAGCGTAGGTCCAAATGGAATTCACTGGTTTCTCCCGCCTTCACGAATAGGGTTTCGGGGGAACGGATAGGAATCAACTCCCGCAGTTCCTCGACCACAACCCGGTGCGGGCCTGGAAGCACGTCCGTGATTTCAAAGACTCCAGAGGAATCCGTATAGGCAAAGCGAGAGCCACCTGGGCAATCCAAAAACACGGCCAATCCACCGATGGGTAGCCCTGGAGGGCCAAGGACACGACCTTGAATGGATCCTGTTTGCTCTAGTTCTAAGTCCCCCATTCGAATGGTGTTCGGCTGACCCTGTTTGACTTGGAACCACTCGATCGTAGACCCCACACCCGGTAGGTTCGCACGCAAACTGTAGTGAGACTGCTGAAGTTCAAAACTGTCGATTTCGAAATTCCCGTCGCTATCGGTCTGGGTCCATTTCACGCAGAAGTCTTTGATCTCGAACTCCAATTCAGGAGCGGCTGCGAACTGATCAGCGTCCCCATTGCGCAAGCCTCCCGCAGAGAGCTCGATCAATACATGGGCTTGCGGAATGCCGTTCATCACGACGCGCCCTACGATGGACGGGATCTGGGTCAGAGGGATATGGATCACATCTTCGGCGCCCTGCTCGAAAACGCCGAGGACCTCCTGGTATCCATTGGCAAACACCCCATACCTATCACCCTCTTGGATCGACACGTGGCGTGCTTCTCCGGCTTCGACATCAAGAGGTCTTGGGCTGTCGACTTCCTGCCATTGTCCAAGCAAATTCTGGCGTTCTACGTGCACGTAGAACACAGGGATGGGTTGTTGGGTGGCTGGGTTAAAGGCGCGGAAACCCACGCTGGGAACGGATTTGAGGCGGATTGTGAGATGCGCGTCGCCAGGCTCCAAGGGCAAGGGACCTTCCGGCGAGAAGCCGGACGCCAGGACGGTTAAAGTTCGCCCTTCTCCGGGGGCCAATTGGGTTTCACTGATTCCGCTGGCATGGGTCCTTGGCAGGTCCCGCTTTGCTGCTTGAGCCCCATCCCCGGAGGCAAAGGCCAGCATGGCGCCTTTGACCGGTAAACCTTCCGGGCCTTGAACCTGAACCGTGATGAGATCGGTCAGGGGCAGGAAGTGAACGGGCAGTTGAACATGCTGCCCCTGTTCTAACCCCACACCTTTTAGGGATGAGACGCGGCTGTCCTGGTACACGCGAATGGTGTGTTCCCCGAGCAGCAGGTTAGGAGCGATGAATCGACCATCGGGATCCGTGTCTTGTTGGCAGCCCGTGGCGGGGTCGCAACCGGGCGAAATCACCACCGTGGCGGGGTAGGCCGGAGTGCCATCATGGTTTAGAATGCGGCCGGTGATGCTGCCTGCCGGAAACAAGGTCGCGGTACCCAGGTCGCGTTCGCCGGACCAAAGTGGCGGCGCGCAGCTGCCGAGGCCCGCAAATGTAATATGATGGCTGGAGTAATCATCCGTCGCATTAACGAGCAACTCCACATAGCGGGCCTTGGGCGTGGGGACCACAAGGCTGTAGTAGCCCTGGTCATCTGAGCTAACAATCCACTCGGGTTCTTCCCCTGACTCGCCGAGGAGGCCTTCTCCGAACCAAGGATCATCCGAGTGGAGCGTGATTGTCGCGCCAGCGATGGGCACTCCCAGATGATTGACAACCCTGCCAAAGAGATGACTCTCCCGGGTCTCGGTTGCCGCGCGTTCTCCAGTGGCGACTTGCCGCTGTGCGAGTTCGGGCGTTTCGATCCCCGCTCCGCCTTGCGGAACAACCCGGATTTGAGTGGTTGGATATGTTGGAAGGTTGCCCGCCCCAGCCGTCTGGGGGGCTTGGCTGTAGAGCAGGGCCAGCACACCTACGACCCCCGTGACCAGTGCGGCGAGGGTGAAGGTCTGTATGCCCTTGGACCCTGCCAGCGCTTCGCTTGGCAGGGGGGCAACCTTGGGGAGCGCGAGCGTCTCTAACACCCGCGTGCGCAGCACATTGGATCCAAACGGGTGCGCAAGCTCCATGCCCTGAGAGGCGCGGCAAACGATTCCTAACCCCAGGGCGCTGGGAAGCATTTGGCGCAACCGGTCCAAACCCCTGGACAGTTGTGAACGTACCGTTCCCGGGGAACGGTCCAGCGCCATACCAATGGCATGTGAATCGAGACCTTCCTGGAGCCCCATGCGGATCACGCATTGGTACTTTTCCGGCAGCCGCACAATGGCTTCGTTGAGTTGATGTTGCAGCTCCGAAACCTTGGCTTGACTTAAGGGATCCATGCTATCCGGTGCGGGATCCAGGTCGTGCAATTCCAGCAAGCCGCTAATTGCGAAGGATGGACCTTCCATCCCTGTGGCCAAAAAGGAACTGAGCCATTCACTCAGGGGCGTGGCCGGATCCCATTCGCTTGCGTCTTCCATGGCCCGCACGAAAACGTCATGTACTAGATCCTCGGCCTGGGCTGGATCGCTCCGGAGGTGGAGCGCGAGCGTCAGTAATCCCGGGGCGACACTGTCGTAGATTTTGCCGAGAATGTCGGCTTGCCCTTTTTGCTGGTACAGAAGAAACAGCTCGTCATCGGAACGAATCATTGCGGTGCGGAGAGTGTAGTGCGGCTTGAAATGAGGATATGGAAGCCGCTTGAGAAGGACGCGCTAGAAGGTGACGGTGATCAGCCCTTGTGGTTTATGGCGGAGGTCAACATGGGGCTTGGCGAGGCGCTTGGCTGATTTCTTGCCCACTTCATAGACCCACACTTGAGCCCAACCGGCCGCAGGTGCCCTTCCATAGAGTCGGCCCTGGTCGTCGGTGGTTCCGAAGTAGCCCCCTTTCCATTGGGTGGCATTGCCCGCTGAAAGCGGGGGCTTGGGTGCGAAAAACACTTTGCAGTCGACCATGGGTTTGCCATTGTCGAGCAGTTGCAAGTCCTGGTAGGACAGGGCGAGTGGGCGCAGGTCTATTGCGAGTTGAGTGGCCTTGCCAGCGACTATCTCGAAGGCAAATCCTGGAGAGTCCTGAGCCAAACCTGGGTTCTTCCTCAGGTGTAGCTTGTGCTTGCCGGGCACGATTCCATTGAGTTTGAATTTGCCGTGCGAGTTCACGCGGCCGATGGTGGCGCCATGGGGTAGGTCCAATAAAAATGCCAACCCCGTGGGATCCATTCCGGTTGGGGCGAGGACGGAAACCGCAACGGATCCCGCTTCCTCGAGTTGCAAAGCCCCCAGCTCGGCGGTGTCGCCCTGGAATTCGTTCAGTCGAAACCACCGCTCGACGGCATGCCCATCGCCCGCCTGTACCCTGAGTCTATATGTGAGGTTAGACGTCGTGAACGCGGTGAATTCGAAGTATCCGTTTGAATCGGTCTCGAGCCACGCCATGGCATTTCCCAGGCTGGTGAAGAGTGCACGCAGTTCCTCTGGCTTGGCACCCCGTTCCGCACGGAGCGTGGAGCCGGCAAGTTCTAATTTTGCATGACTCACGGGTTGCCCATTAAGCATGACCCTGCCGGCGATCTTCATGAGGGGCTTGAGGCTCACAACCGCGATCTCTTCGCGGCAGGACCTGGGGTCTAATCTCTTGGAATGATAACCAGGGGACCAAATATTGACCCACTCACCGTCCCTCGTGGAGATTGCTATGGCACCGGAGTTCTCGAACTCTTCTCTTTGGGAGGCCCGTGAGTTTGCCCATTGCCCGTCCTCCAGAATCTGGGGAACCAGCCAATACTCTTTCAGGGGCTCCCCCGTATGGAAGTCCACCGCCCGGAACATTTGGGTGTAGGTACGCGTCATGCGCACCTTTAGAAACCCTTGGTCTGCTTTGGGTCTGTAGAAACGTTCCTCCGAAGCAAAGCCTTTAAGACTGACGAATAAAGCTCCTTTCTGCTGGTTGAGAACCTGGACTTGGGCGGATCCATTGCGGTCTGTGCGCAGGCCAATGTCCCTCATGTCGCCCTTGGAGTTTGTTCCCATAGGCTCGAACCGAATCATGGCTCCGGCCAACGGGCTGCCGTCCGAATGGCTCACATCCACACGCAGGGATCGGGTCGGGGGCATGCGCATGTGCAACCGCAACGCCGGCCCACCTTTCTTGATCAGCACCGATTCAGTGGCACGTACTTGGCTCTTGTATTGAACAATGAGCTCCTGTTGCCCCGCAAGCAAATGACCCATTTGGAAGGAGCCGTCGGGTTGGGTGGCGATCATGGAGCCCGTTGTCGGATTGGCACCTGGCGAGATAATGATGTACGCTGGGTAGGCTGGTAAGCCCGCATCGGTCAGCAGGGTGCCCGAAATTTGACCCGCGTGCTGCAGGTACACCGGCCCAATGGCATTTTCACCTGACCAAAGAGGAGCCTGATTGCAAAAAGTTGTGTTGAACCAAATGTCGGAGACCGTGTAATTCGGCCCGGACTGCACGTTGAGCGTCGGGTTGCCTGTTTCAGGCAATTGCACGTCGAAAGAAAACTCTCCGGACGGGCCTGTATGCACTCTCCAGCCATAGATGCTCTCTCCATCTATTTCGGGTGCCCCCTCGGGTGAGTCCCATTTCCTCCAGGTAAAGAGGGTGGCGGCCGCACCTTCGATCGGTTTCCCGCCAGCGTCTAAAACGCGGCCAAACACGTGGGCTCTTTTCGGGGTTTGATTCAGGTCCCCCAACACCGCGGGCTCGCGCCGGCTGGAATCCGCAACAGCTGGACCTACCAGTGCTTGCGCGGAAGGCTCCACTTTGCGCGACAATTCGGTGGCCGCGGAGGCATGCACCGCATCCAGGGTGTGTTCGGAGGAGTCCATTGCCCAAAACGCGCCGCCGATGGCGAGCATGGCGACGGCAGCCCACTGCAAAATCGTTCGGGTGGCAATCGATGCGGGGGCGGAAGATGTGGCTTTGACTCGGGTGGCGTGTTCGAGAAACCGGGCACGCATGGGTTGCAACGCAGCGTCTGCCCCCAAGGTAGCCCCGCGGGCTTGTCCGGTGTGAGTGATCAGAAGGAAAGAGCCCAATGCCACAGGGAGCGAACTCCGAAGTTTGTCTAATCCCCGAGCCAATTGGGACCTCACCGTTGCGGGTGACCGACCGAGCTTGAGACCGATCTCCTTAGAGTTCAGCCCATCGAGAATGCCCAACTGCACCACCGCTAGATATTTTGCGGGCAAGTGGGCGATAGCGGCGTTCAGTTGGTCTAGAACCTCGCACTGTTGCACCTCCGAAAGCGGCGTCCAGCGCATGGTCAACGCCATGGCCTCATCCAGGTCTGCTGTGACAGGAGCCTGGCCCCTAGTGCGCTCAAACGTTTCCAGACGGTGGGCTAGCAACTCGGCCAACCACGTTTCCAGGGCGACACCTGGCGCCCATTCGCCCCCCTGCTCGATGGCGTCCAGGAATACCTCTTGAACAAGGTCCTCCGCTGCATCGGCACACCCAGTAATGTGCACTGCGAGGGTCAGGAAATCAGGTGCGATCAAGTCGTAAGTACGTCCAAGAACCTCGGAATCACCAGAGGTCTGAAACTGCCGGAAGAGCTTGGAGGACTTGGTTTCTAGTGGAGACATGGCGCGTGCTCTATTGACCATGCGAGTACGTTCCAATTCTACAGGAATGATGTTTCCTAACCACGAAAAGAATCTGGTCGGATCGTATTTGAAGTAGCCCATGCCGCAATGCATGCCGTATTTGGCGCAGCCACCGAGACCGGGACTCTCAGAGTCCCTAGGGGGTTTCGAACCACTCTTCGGGAAGATGCAGTCGCCCAGCGCCATCCGCACCCTGACTCCAGCTCGATCCAGGAAGGAATTCGGCAAGCTCCAGCATGCGTTCGAATTTGCTGGTTGGAACGTTCAGGCACAGCACGTGTTCGCCAGACTCCCCGCGATTCATACTCCAGGGCGTTAGGCCTGGCTCGCCATCCTGATGCGCCTCAAAAAGCATGCATCCCACTACCCAAGGCAAACGCCAACCTTCGGGGGCTGCCGGGGCAATGCTTGGGACCGCCTGTGCGAAGCCCGGAGCCTCCACACCCTCCTTGCGCAGTATCTCGTGGACCAATTCGACCATCCAGGTCAAACCACGCGGTTCCCGTCGGGAGAGCATGAGATTGTGACCGGCGCCGCTCGAGAGCGCGGCCAACAGCCAGCCCACCTGCTCCACCCGATTCCCTGCCGAGATCAAATCCGGAGAACGCGCCTCCACCAGGGCTTCCGACCCCTCCATGCGGAGAATCGCGTGGAAACCCGTGATCAGCTGGGTTTGGTTGGCGAGCTTATGCAGCAGCACGGGCAGGGCCAACGACAGCAGGCCGCTTTTTAGCAGGGAGGGATCCATGGGCCTATTGGACCCCTGTCGCAGGCAAGTGCCAAGCCGGACGGGTGTCAAATTCAGCCCAATGATCCCGCGGTCTCGTGACTGGACCTGGGGTTGTCCAAAAAACGTCCCGGAGGTCTTTCCGAAAGGCCAATTGGGGCGATTCTTAGCCCCCCCTATCGGGCTTGTAGCCCCCACCCCTTCTGCTCGACTCGACCCGCTCGTGCGGGGAGGAAAGGGGTGGTACCGGAGAAGGGACTTGAACCCTCATGGGATTGCTCCCAACGGATTTTGAATCCGTCGCGTCTACCATTCCGCCACTCCGGCCTAGGCGCACAATACTAGCGTTCGAAGCCGTGGGCACAAGCCCCAGTTCCACACAATTGCTAGCAGGCCGCCCCAACAACAGCGCTTTCCCGACGGGTCGTCAAAATTCGGCTGGCAAGGCGCTCAGGTTCCCTGCATGGTGGCTCTATTCGAGGCCATCCATTCCTGGGTAGCGGTGACAACGCCGCCAGCTGGATTGTGAGGGCGCGGCGGGGAATCGCTGTTTTTGCGGCGGCCTGCTGGGGAACCCTAGGGCACCCATTTTACAGGCAATGCTGGAGGCCGCGGCTCATGCCGATCTGCCCCATCACGTGCTGAATCGCTAGGCACATTCCGGGCCCGAAGGCCTCCAGGTCATAGGTCTCGTGCACGATGCGTAGAACTTCGCCAGGGCCCGTGCAGATCACGGTCTGGTTGCTGTGCACTCCCAGGGTTCGGATGCTGTGGATGGGCACGGGAGCCGAGCCCGCTGGCAGGACCTCGTGGATGCGCTGGGCCGTGTCGAGGGCCGTGGCGGAAGGCTTGTCTACCTTGCGCAGATGGTGCTCTTCGACGATTTCAACCACGCCCATGGCTTGGGCGGCAAGCAAACTCAGTTTCTGCTGCAGGCACACCCCTAGTGAAAAGTTCGGAACGATGAGCCCGCCCAGGCCCCGTTCGCGGGCCAGCTGGTCCAAGGCTTCGTCCTCCATGGAGTCCACACCGCTGGTGCCGATCACTGGGCGCAGGCCCGCTTCAAGGATCAGTTTTGCATGCCGTGCTCCCAGGCTCGCCCGGGTGAGGTCAAGGGCCACATGGGCTTGACTTGCGGCGAGGACCTTGGGCAGGTCGTCCTTGGAATAGATGCGGTCCACCACCTCAAAATTCGCCTGGGCCGACAGCCAGCGGTCGGCGAAAAGCCCCATGCGTCCGGCGGCTCCGATGATAGCCACGCGCAAAATTTCCTGGTGTGAACTCACGCCTCTTCCCCACTACGGTTGCGTTGCTGATGATCGACCCAGCCTCTCAAGCAGAGTTCCACGCACAGTTCATTGAAGGGCAAGCCCGCCACCCCTGCAGCCATGGGGAAAAGGGAGCGCGGCGTGAAACCGGGCAAGGTGTTGGCCTCCAGGAAAACCGGTTCGCCTTCGGCCGGCACGATGAAGTCCAAACGTGCGTAGCCACTGAGCCCGACCGCATACCACGCCTTGCGAGCGGCGACTTGCACCTGCTCCTGACGGGCGGGCGATAGGTTCTTCGGCGGGCACCATTCGAGAGCCCCCGAGTCGGAGTATTTCTCTTTGAAGTCAAACCAAGCCCCCGGGCTGGGTTGAATTTCAACCACGGGTAAGCAGGTCGGAGCCTCGGCGCCCGCAGCCAAAAGGCCCACCGTGACTTCAACGCCTTTGATGGCCTGCTCGACGAGTATGCCCTCGCCCGGTTCCAGTTCGGGCAATGCGTTGAGGAACTGCACGATCTCTTGTTCATTGCGCGCGTGCCCCATGGAAACCGAGGAACCACCCAAGCTGGGCTTGAGGAACCAAGGCCCGGGCCCCAATGCCAAAACTCGTTGCACCTGCGCATTGAGGTCGCCACGGATCTCGTGGGGCCAGAGACCCACGCCGGGCGCCACCCGCAGACCCGCCTGCACGAATACCTGACGCGAGCGAATCTTGTCCATGCAGAAGACGGAGGCCGCCAAGCCCGTGCCCGTGTGCGCCCGCCCGGCCAATTTCAAGAAACCCTGCATGGGCCCGCCTTCACCGTCGCCACCGTGCAAGCCGAGCATGAAGACGGTTTCCGGGTGCAGGCGATCGATGGCGCGCGTGGCGTCGATGGTTTCTCCCTCCAGAATCCAACGACCATCCTGGGCGATCTCGATGCCTATCACGGATTGCGGTGCTAGATCACCTGCAGCGCACAGGGCGTCTAGCATGGCGCGACCCGAAACCAAGCAAACCTCGCGCTCGCTCGAGGTCCCCCCAAGCAGCACGGCCACGCGCAGGTCGCGTGCGTGGTCACGCATGCACGGCTCGGCGAGCAAGGCCCAGTTGGGCAGTGGTTTGCTTGCGTTGCCTGAGTCCTGGGCTGCCGCGGGACCGCTCACTTGTAGAGTGTTCCCTTGGGTTGCTTGGCGGCTTGTGCCGGCAGGCGCTTTTGGAACTCGACTTCATCCTCTGCAAAACAAGGGTCGACCTCCAAGAGTACGAGGCCTTGAGTGTCCCGCTGGGCTTCCGGAAGCCCGGTGGCCTGCAGCCAGCCCGCAAAAAGCTCCGTCATGTGCAGGCGGCAACTGGCCGGGGAATCCGAGCCTTGCGCGTTCTTGACCGGGCTGAATTCCAACCGACGTTCCACTTCCAAAGTGACGCTAGCCGGACTCTTGGCCAGGGCATCGAATATGAAGGTTTCAAACTTCACTCCGGCGGTGGATTCAAGCGTGCCCGAGTCCCCAATCACTTGCATGTCCTTGCGCGCCAAGTGCCAGGGTAGGTCGAGTCCATCCCGGGTCAGCTGGTCGACGAATTCCGTTTGCAAGGCATGCACGGCGATGTTGCCAGCTCGGAAAACCAGGTCGCCATCCGCATCCCTGGCGTCACGGGATTCGGCGGGCAGGTCGGAGTATTCGATACAACCCAACTGTCCGTTGGCCGTGCCGAGCACCCCGACCTTCTCGTTCGGATCGGTTTTGGCGACCACCTTGCTCGACATGCCGGCTCCCGCGAGGGAGTGCAGACCGAGGAATAAGGGGCAGGCGGGGCGCGCCAAGGGGTTGTCGACCTGGAAGTAGCTTAAGGTCTCGATGCCCTGGTCTTGCGCGTGGCGCAGCAAGCCCGATTGGGCCAGTGCGTGCAGGGTGCCTCCATGTCCGTTGGGCGCCAGGAAAATCTCATCCTTGGCCGCCAAGAGGATACGACCTTGCAGGTCCAGGGCCGGCACCATGGCTTGGCAGAAGAAGTGAACTTGGTCCTCGGGCAAACCAAAATGGCCTTGCTCTGCGAAGTATTCGCGCGTCGCTCCGTCGTTACTGGCCGAGGTCATCACGTACCAGTGCACCTTGGAGCCGTGCCGGATAGCAGCCGCTTTGAGTCGCGCAGCGTGCCAAGCAAACAGGCTGGCGTCCGTAACGGGGCCGACAGGATACATGCCCTTGGGGCCGTCAAAACCGAGCCGGGAGCCTTGCCCTCCGGCCACTAGTACGAACCCAACCTTGCCATCGTCCAATAGCTGCACGCCGCGGGCATGTGCCTTGGCCGCATGCGGAATTTGTTCCCCTTCGGGTTGGGCCGGGAATAGTTCAGGCGGGTGGAATTGGGGAGCTTCCACGTTCGTTTCGCCAGGGGCTAAGAGGCTGCGATGCAAGCCCACAAGTTCCAGATCTACCTGGCCGGCCTGATCCATGAGCTTGCTTTGGGAGGCAGGGCTCAGGTCATTCCAGAATCGAAAGACATGACCCTGGTCGGCATCTTGGAAGGTTTGGCGGAGGTCAGTCATGTGGAAGGTCGGCAGGTTAGGGTGGTATTATCGAGGGCCTGGACCCGGCC
>JAESRM010000013.1 GCA_016764635.1 Planctomycetota bacterium | reverse complement strand
CGCCAGAACCTCGATTGGTTCCTTTCCCCTCGCTGCTTTGCTCCTTCCGCCTTACGCATTTTCGGGTGGACTGCACCCAATCCGTATTGTGTCCGCAGCTCACTTTCCTTAGTTCACGTAGAACTTCGTGTTCTTCGCGTCCTTCGTGTCTTCGTGTGAACTGACCCGAATCGTTCTCTGTTTGTTTTCAAGCAGAGTAACCGTTCCTCCGCAGGAGTTAACTCCCTACAGGGCCCAATCCTGGAGTTGATTGCCTATTGGGCCCAAGGGCTACACGATCCGGACTTCGGGGATGGGCACTATGAACTTGCCGCCTACGGCCCTGTAGTCGGCGCGTTGTTCGAGTACGTGGGGTTCGAAATTCCAGGCTAGCAGTAGCGCGTAATCTGGTTTGTCTTCGGCTAGCTTTTCGGGCGGGAAGATTTCGAGTCGGTAGCCGCTGGTCCAGCGGCCGTGTTTGTGGGGGCTTAGATCTACGGCGTACTCGAGTACGCCTTCGGGTAGGTCTAGGAAACTGAGCAGGGTGGTCGCCATGCCGCCCGCGGCCCCGTAGGCCACGATGCGTTGGCCGCCCTGGTGCAGTTCGATCAAGCATTTGCGCAGGGACTCCCGGATGGTGCGGGCCTTGTCTGCAAAAGCCTCGTAGAACCCGAACTTGTCCACGCCACGTTCGATTTCGTTGGCGAGCATGTCTTTGACAGCTTGGCCCGGAGCGGTGTTGCGACGGAAGTAGGCGCGGATAGAACCTCCGAAGGTGTCCAGTTTTTCCACGTCTACAAGTTCTAGGCCAACTTGGGAAAACACCCGTTGCAGGGAGGTCGCGGTCCAATAGGTCACGTTCGCATGGAACATGTTATCGAAGGCCACCAGGTCAATCGTGTTGACCAGGTAGGGGACTTCGATGACGAACAGGCCATCGGGTTTGAGCAGACGGTCGATACAGGTACTGAACTCGCGGGGGTCCGGGATCAGGTTGAGCAGGTTGTTGCCCACGATGATGTCGGCCAAGCGTCCCTGCGCGACCAGGTCGTCGGCCAGGGAGGTGTCGAAGAGCCGGCAGAGGGTTTCGAGGCCCTTTTCGTTGGCTACTTTGCAGGGGCCTTCCGCAGGGTCGACGCCCAGGACTTGGGCTCCGGCTGCTTGGAAGACAGCCAGCTGGTAGCCGTCGTTGCTGGCCACTTCCAGGACCAGGGAGTCCTTGCCCAGGGGTTGGCGCTGCATGATCGCACGGGCCGCGTCCGCGAAGTGCGCGACCAGGGAGGGATTCACCGACGTGTAGTACGGGTAATCGCCGCCCCACAGAATCTCCGGGGGCACGTCGCCCACAATTTGAACCAGGGCGGACTCGGGGCAGAAAACCAGCTTGAGCGGGTACCCGGAATCGGGCGTGCTGGGATCGTTGGATTGCAGCAGTACGTCGGCCAAGGGGACTTCACCGAAGTCCAGAATGGTGTCGAGGTGGGTGCTGCCTGAAGCGCGGCATCGTTCCATAGGGGCGGTCTTGGGCAAGCTTACTTTTTGTCCCAGATCTGCCAGGGGGCGTTGCCTTCCGTGTGCATTTCGTGGAGCAGGGTGCGGTCCTTGAATGTATCCATGTTCTGCCAAAACCCCTCATACTTCATGGCTATTAGCTGATTCTTGGCGATCAAGCGGGAAAAGGGCTCGATGACGAGCTCCTCGTCCTTGTTCATGTGATCGAAGATTTCCTGCTTGAGCACGAAGTAGCCGCCGTTGACCCACAGGTCTGAATGGCGGGTTTCACGCAGTTCCTTGACCTGGGAGTCGGGGGCGATGTCGACCACGTGGAAGGAGTGCGGGGGCTTGACGGCCACGAAACCGGCCACGGCGTCGGATTGGCCCACGGATTCGATCATGTCGGGCAGGTGGAAGTCCGTCAGGTTGTCCGAGTAGTTGGCCAGGAACATTTCCTCACCCTTGAGGTGCGGCTGCACGCGGCGCAGGCGCTCGCCAATGCAGGTCGAAATGCCCGTGTCGCAGAACGTGATGTTCCACTCTTTGATGTCCGTGTTGAGCAGCTCCATTTTGCCGCCCTTTTTCAGCACGAAGTCGTTGGACACGTACTCGTCGTAGTTGACGAAGTAGTCTTTGATGTAATCGGCTTTGTAGCCCAGGCACAGGATGAAATCCGTGTGGCCGTAGGCTGCGTAGTACTTCATCACGTGCCAGAGAATCGGTCGGTAACCGATCTCCACCATGGGTTTGGGGATCTTGTCGGAATAGTCGCGCAGGCGCATTCCGAGGCCGCCACAGAAGAGGACAACTTTCATGGGGTCAGTCGAGGATCTGGATCTCAGGGATCGGTATGACGAACTTGGCACCCCACTCGCGAGCAAACGATAGCTGCTGGCGAATTTCGGCTTCCAGGTTCCAGGGCAGGATAAAAATATAGTCGGGGCGCGCTTCTTCCAGGGCTTCCGGGGGGAAGATCGGGATTTGCGTGCCAGGTGTGAAGCGCCCGTGTTTGTACGGGTTGCGGTCCACAGCGAATTCAATCAGATCTGAGCGCACGCCGCAATAGTTGAGCAGGGTGTTGCCCTTTCCAGGGGCACCATAGGCCACGACGCTCTTGCCCTCTTCCTTGGCTTGAATGAGGAATTTGAGGGTTTCACGCTTGGACTTCTCCACCAGCTCGGTGAAGCGCAGGTAGGTGTGTAACTCTCTGAAGCCGAGATTCTTTTCCTCTTGCAGCAGGGCCTTGACCGATTTTTCCACGGGCTGGACACCGCTTCCGGTGAGCTGGGCGAAGACGCGCAGGGAGCCGCCATGGGTCTTGAGCTTCTGCACATCGAAGACGGTCAAGCCTTGGTCTTTCAGGATGCCGAGTAGGGTGCCGAAGGACAGGTAGGAAAAGTGCTCGTGGTAGATGGTGTCGTATTGCACCTGATCCATGAGGCGCGCCAGGTGGGGGAACTCGAGCGTGACCACACCTTCGGGGCTGAGCAGCTCTTGGAAGCCTCCCACGAAGTCCTTGATGTCGGGCACGTGGGCCACCACATTGTTGGCGCTCATCAGGTCGGCGGGGCCGTGTTCCTCGCGCACCTTGCGCGCGGTCTCGCGACCAAAGAACTCTTGAATGCTGGGTACGCCCACTTTGAGTGCGGCTTCGGCTACGGTCCACGAGGGCTCGATGCCCAGGCAGCGGATTTTGGCGCGCACGAAGTTTTGCAGCAGGTAGCCGTCGTTCGAAGCCACCTCCACGCAGAAGCTGTCGCCGTTCAAAGCGAAGCGCTCGGTCATGTCGGCGCAGTACTGGCGCGCATGTTCGAGCCAGGAATCCGAGAAGGAACTGAAGTAGGCGTAGTCGTCGAAGATCGAGTCCGCGTCCACGTAGTCCTTGAGTTGCACCAGGAAGCACTTGCTGCAAACCAGGGCGTGCAGGGGGTAGAAGGTCTCGCCTTGTTCGAGTTGATCGGCGCGCAGGAAAGCCTCGCACGGGGGCGATTTGCCCAGGTCCACGAAGGTGTGTTCGAGGGGTGCTGAGCAGGCGCGGCACAGGGCCGGGGCGGCTTCGGTTTTGGAAATGGTGGTCATGGCTGGGCAGCTTAGGCTAGGGCGATTTCGGGGTTAAGGCCCAGTTTCTGCAGGCTTTCGGTGATTTCCTTCTCGTAGATCGGGTTGATGATGATCACCAAATCCGGTCGGTATTCGAGCAAAGCTTCGGGGGGCGAGACCGTCTGGCCCGTACCCGCCACGTGCAATCCGTACTTGCGGGGATTGATGTCGATGGCGCATTGGATGGTGCGCTCGGGGTCGACCAAGTTGAGGAAGTTGATGCCGCGCGCACCCGTTCCCCAGATGGCGACTTTCTTGCCCTGGGCCTTGGCCTGGGCGAGACGTTGGATCCAGGAGTTCTGGCATTTCGTCCAGGCTTCGTGGAAGGCGGCGGCGCCTGCTTGAAGCTCCGCCATGTCGTCGAACTCGGGCGTGCGGTCGGTCACGGTGGGATCGGTGGTGGCTTCCACGGTGACGAATTGCTTGGCGTAGGTTTCTTCGGCGAAGGTCACGCGGAAGCCCGCTTTGCTGAGCAGGCGCGCCAAGCTGCCCGCTGAGAAATATGTGCAATGCTCGTAGATCATGTCCCACGAGGTTTGACGCTTGAGCGTGGGCGGCAGGTTGGGCACTTCCATGACCACGGTGGTGGGGCGGTCCTTGGGAAGGCCTGCGCGAATCGTTTGCAGGAATTGCAAGGGGTCGGGCACGTGCTCCAAGACCTGGCGGCAGACCAGGATGTCCGCGTCGATGGTGAGGGCTTGGTCGGTGGGGGGGAAATACTCGCGGCGGATCTCGATGCGACCGTCCTCGAGGGTGGTCGGTTGATCCTCGTGGTAGGAGGGATCAAAGCCCACTCCGCTGGCGGCCCCGTGTTGAATCATCAGGCGCAGGAAGTCCGCGTCGCCGCAGCCCACTTCGATCACGCGCTTGCCCTTGAGCGAATAGCGCTCGACCAGGTCCTTGGCGAAGCCTTGCAGGTAGCCCTGGAAGAACTCGGAGAAGCCCAGGGAGTTCTCGTAGCCATCGCCATAGCCCAGCAGCTTTTCATCGAATACCCGATTGACCGCCATGCCCGTGTCCGGATCCAGAAGCAGCTGCATGTCGCCGCGCGGGGCGCCACGCGCGGCTTCCTCCGTGGGCCAGAGCACGCAAACGTGCACCGGGATGTTCGGTAGATCGAGGAAGGGGGAGGACTGGGTGCTGGGCTGCATGGGGCTGCGAAGGGGGACGGCTGGGCCGGCATGGTACGGGACGCGGGGTGTCCCACGAAGAGACAGCGTCCCGATTTGAAAGTCGGTCGATTTAGGATGTCGCTGAAGGACTTTTCATGGATGGAGGGATGCGCTTTTCAAGGTCCCAAATGCGGTTCCAGGGCCTGGGGGGGGAGGGCCCGCTGGGGGCCATGCGGGCTGGGCACCTGGGTCGCTTGCGTGGCACGCCTCGCCCCG
This sequence comes from Planctomycetota bacterium, assembly GCA_016764635.1. Lineage (GTDB taxonomy): Bacteria > Planctomycetota > UBA1135 > UBA1135 > NORP259. The sequence continues at coordinate 9,117 of JAESRM010000013.1, read as the reverse complement.
AATTCCGGGGTACACTATATGAGGTCTCCTGCCTCTCCACGATCGCTGCATTTGTGCGGTCACAGGCCGTTTTCGGCCCCCCTCCGCACGTTCTGAGCTTCACTCCTTTGAAATCACTCTCCACATTGCTGCTGCTTTGCCTAGGGGCCWCCCTGGGCCTGGCACGGYCGGCCCAGGCCCAAGGGGCGGTGCGCCTCAATCCCGCTTCCCAGGTGCAAACCCGGCGGGCGGTGCCTTCGATTGCGCAAAGTTTGCCCCTGGTCTCCTTCGTTCCGAACCCGAGCTCGGTGGTGGAGGGCGATGCGCCGTTGGCGTTGACCTTGGCTCTTTCGAATACGGTGGCCCAGCCGGTTGAGGTCAGTTTGATCTCCACGGGCACGGCCCAGTTGGGCGTGGATTTCACCCTCGACACCCAGACCGTCATTTTTGCCCCGGGCCAGATCTCGGCCCAGGTGTTTGTGACGGCCCTGTCAGACAGCAGCGCCGAGTTGATCGAAACCATCGACTTGCAGCTCAACGCGCCCGTGGCATCCCACCTGGGAATCGCTGCGCGCCACCGTTTGTATGTTTCCGACGCGGTCCCTTCTGGTTTGACCACGGGAGCCCTGATCTCCGACGACTTCGATCTCTGCGGAGGCCTTTCACCCCTGTGGTCGGTGTCCGACACCTTGGGCGATAGCACGATCCAGGTCACGGGCATTGGCACGGGCCAGGCGCTGTTGGAGGTCCAGATCCCCGCCGGCGTCGAGCACCAGGCATGGAATTCGCTCTCCGCGCCGCAGGTCCTACAGGCCCTGGCGCCGGGGGACTTTGAAGTCGAGTTGGCATTTACGGACCGTCCGTTGAACGGGGAAATCTACGGTCTTCTCGTCAAGCAGGATGGGCAGAACTGGTTGCGCTTCGACTTTTATGGAACGGGTGGTTCGGTGTTTGCGTTCATGGGGCGCACGATCAGCGGGCGCACCTCGGTCAAGTGGAACAGTGCGGTTGCAGCGGGCGGGTCTGGGCTTTGGATGCGGGTCGCGCGCACGGGTGACGAATATTCCATGCGCATTTCCATGGACGGTGTTCTGTGGAGCACRCTCAGCACCTTCACCCACGGGTTCTTCCCGTCGTCGATCGGGCCTTAYCTGGGCAACTTCGGTRGCTTGCCGGCRGCTCACATGGGGGTGGACTATGTGTTCGACGCCCAGGCGCCGATCGTGCCCGAAGACAGCGGAATCCAGTCGAATCCGGCCTTGGCCCTTTCGGTTTCGGGTTCGGGAAGCGCGCTGGCGAATCCGCCGGGACCCATTTATTCCTGCGCGACGGACGTGACCCTGACGGCCACGGCGGATGCAGGATGGGCTTTTGATTCATGGAGCGGGGGAGCCTCGGGCAGCAATCCTTCGATCGTGGTCACCATGAATGGTCCCTTGGACGTTACGGCGGTATTCGTCTCCACGGCCAACCCCACGGTGATCACGAACATTCAGGTGGACGCCGAATATGCGGATGCGGTCGTGACCTGGGATACGGACCAGGCGACGGATTCCCTGGTGAACTTTGGAACCACGGCGAGTTACGGGAGCCAGGTGCAATCGGCGGCCATGGTCACCGGGCACCAGCTCCAATTGACGGGTTTGGACCCGTTGACCCAGTATCACTTCCAAGTGGTTTCGGTCAACGCAGGTGGCGATGTCACCACGAGTGCGGACCAGACCTTCACCACCGAGGACACGCCCGTCGCGGTTTTGATCTCGGATGATTTCAACACTTGCGGAGGTTTGGGCCCGGCGTGGACCTTCGAAGATTCGCCTTCCTTGGACGGTAGTTTTGGCCTTCAAGGCACSSKTASGAACGACGCGCAGCTTTGGATTACGGTGCCCGCTGGCAGCGATCACGTGCCCTACAACTCCCTCGGCTGCGCGCGGGTCATGCAGACCATTGCGGATGTTGATTTCGAGATGGAGGCCAAGTTCGATAGCGATGTGGCCTTTGCTTATCAGATTCAGGGCTTGCTCGTGCAGGAGGACCTGGACAACTGGCTGCGCTTTGATGTGTACGGTTCGCCTTCGGGGCCGCGCTACTACGCGGGTTCTAATGACGGGGCCGGAACCCAAGAGGAAGCCGACGGCGATTTGCCTGGCAGCGCGCCCTATTACCTGAAGGTGTCCCGAAGTGGCGATCAGTGGACCTTTGAACATTCCCCCGACGGCAGCGCCTGGAGCACTTTGGCCAGCTTCACCCGCGCTCTCGTAGTGGACCGCGTCGGGCCGTTTGCGGGCAATGCTGGAGCCAGCGGCGCCGCGTCTTCTCCCGCGTTCACAGCCCTATGTGACTACGTGTTCGACACGGTTGCTGCGATCGTTCCGGAGGATGGAGCGGTCGTCAATGGCGGGCCCTTCACCTTGGCCACCAGCGTGCCTGGCGGCGGAGGCTCGATCCAGGTCGATCCGATTGCAGCCACCTATGCATGTGGCGACGTGGTGACCTTGACCGCCATTGCCAACGGCGGATTCTCGTTCTCCGGTTGGAGCGGGGACGCGGGCGGGACGCTCAACCCCCTGGATGTTTCGATCAACGCCAACACGGACATCACGGCTTTGTTCACGGTCGACAGCGTGGATCCGATCATCTCGAACATCCTGGTTGTGCCCTCGGATCTGGACGCGATGGTGACTTGGGATACGGATCAGCCGTGCGACTCGTTGGTTTTCTTCGGGGCCACGGCCGCGTATGGCGCGCAGGTTCAGAGCCCGGGTTTGGTGACCAGTCATCAGTTGCTGATCCCTGGCTTGACCCCGCAAAGCCTGTATCACTTCCAAGTGGTTTCGGTCAATGGGACCGCAGATTCGGCCCAAAGCGCGGATGCGACCTTCACGACGACGCTCACATCTTCCACGGTTTTGATCTCCGATGACTTCAATGGTTGCGGTGGTTTGGGACCGGCTTGGACCTTCTACGACTCGCCTGCGTTCGACTCCAATTTTGGATTGCAGGGGACAGGTACCGATGACGCACAGCTCTGGATTTCGGYTCCGGGCGGCAGCGAGCACCGCTCGTGGAATGCGCTTGGGGCTCCCCGGGTCATGCAGACCGTGGACGATGCGGACTTCCAGATGGAGGTCAAATTCGATAGCGAGGTGGGCTCGGCGTACCAGTACCAAGGCATTATCGTGCAGGAGGACGCGACCAATTGGCTCGTATTCGACGTGTACGGCACCGCAACCGGGCCGCGTTACTACGCGGGTTCGACCGACGGTGGGGGCACGCACTTCAAAGGCGATGGCGCGCTCATGGGCGCGGCACCTTATTACGTGCGCATCACCCGTGGCGGCAATATCTGGAGTTTTGAACACTCACAGGACGGCGTGGCTTGGACCACTCTGACGAGTTTCACCCGAGCCATGACCGTGAAYCARGTGGGGCCYTATGCGGGCAACACKGACCTSGCGGGTGGAGCGAATTCCCCSGCSTTCRTYGCGCTTTGYGACTAYGTGTTCGATACCTCKGGGCCGATTGTTCCCGAGGACGGMGCCACCGGTGGCGGAGGCCCTTTCACYTTGACCACTAGCGTGCCCGGCGGCGGCGGTGGGGTGGGAGTGGCGCCGAGCGCTGCGGATTACAACTGCGGGGATCAGGTCACTTTGACAGCAACGCCCGACAGTGGTTATCAGTTCACCGGCTGGGGCGGYGCTGCGAGTGGCACCKCCAATCCGCTTGTGGTGGCCATCAACGGCAATACCGACATCACGGCCCAGTTCATTTTGGACACGGGCGCGCCGATCATCACCAATGTGGTGGTGGTGCCCGGTGCGGCCTCGGCGACCGTGACTTGGGATACTTTGGATCCGGCCGACGGCAGCGTGGCCTATGGTTTGACCGTTGGCTTGGGAAGTTCGGAGAGCCACGCCAACCTGACGACCTCCCATACGGTCGTCTTGTCAGGTTTGGATCCGGTGACCCAGTACTTCTTCCAGATCACTTCGATCGATTCGGATTTGGATGCGACGGTGCACCCGCTGGATAGCTTCACGACCAGCACCGCGGGTACTTTGGTTTCCGATGACTTCAATGAGACCAACTTGAACCTGGGGCTTTGGAGYTTCACGGACCCCTATGGGGTGGCGAGYCTCAGCTTGACSGGTTCGGGTACGGCGGATGCTTACCTCGAATTGCAGGTTCCGACMGGCGTCGTGTACGAGCCTTGGATGGTGAATGGTTCGGCGCGTATCTCCCAGCCCGTGGCGGATGAGGACTTCGCGTTCCAAGTCAAGTTTGAAAATGCCATCACCGAAATCAATACCACCACGGGTGTGTATGTCGAGATGGACGTGGACGATTGGATTCGTTTGGACTTCTACTACGACGGAACGGATCTAAATGCGTTCTCCGCGCGGTTTGTCGGCGGCTYGCCCACCAACCTRCAATTCACCCCGGTCCAGTCYGGACCTTGGCTCGACGATTCGCCCTTGTACCTGAGGCTTTCCCGCCWGGGCAAYCTGTGGGTGACCGAGTATGGTTTCGATGGCGTTGTGTGGCTGCCCGTCGGTAGTTTCACGAGCAGCATGATTCCCAACAAGGTTGGCATCATGTGCGGCAACTCGCCTGGAACGGTCAACCCYCAGCGCGTGCGGGTCGATTGGTTCGAGAGCGTGGTGCTTCCGATTCAAAACGAAGACCCGGCGGCGGCTCTGGATGTCACSRCGCCGTATGTCTACGACATCGACGCGGTGCCGCTTTCGGAGAACGCCTTGCAAATTTCTTGGGCCACGGAAGAGCCTTCGACCGGCGCGGTGGAGTGGGGTACGAGCGCGGCTTATGGCATGTTGCCTGTGACCAGCGGTGCCTTGGCCCTGCGCCACACGGTTACCTTGTTCGGGTTGACGGCGGATACGACTTACCACTTCCTGGTGGTGGCCGATGACGCTCTTCTGAACTCTGGAGCCACTGGCGATCAGACGGTCAAAACCCACAAGTTGCCCGGCTTGGGCGAGCCGGAGATTCAGTTCTGGTATGGGCAGGTGGACGCTTTGACCGGTGCCCACAACTTGAACTTTGGAGCTCTCGGCAACGGCCAAATCCAGTTCAATGTTCTGGGTCGCTTGCTCGATGCGGATCAGGACCGTGTGGCCCAGGAGGTCACGCTCGAGTATCGACTGAACGGGGGCCCTTGGCTGGCATTGGCGGTCGGCGACGATCGTACGTTCAACTTTGAACCGTGGCGTCTGGCCAACGAGGGCGACTTCAACCTGGAGCTGTTCGTGGAGCAGCTCATGGGCGCTCCGCTGGTGGGCGGCGTGCACCGCAGTACGGTGGAATTCAAAGCCATCGATGACAGCGCCAATGAAACTCTCTCAACCGTGCTGGTGGACTACACGCCCGGCGTGACTTGGGTCGATTCCTTGACGGTGAGTTGGGCCGATGTGGCCAACAACCTGGCGGGCCAAATCGAACAAGCCGTTCAGGTGGTGGATGGCAAGTGGGAGGTCTTCAACGACCCCAACCTGGGCCATGTCTTGCGTCCGGACCCCAATGAATTGGGCTATGACCGCTTGATCTCGATCGGTGAAGGCCATGGCCCGGACGGCTGGGACAACTACGAGGTTTTGGTACCGGTGACGGTGGAGTCCTTCGATCCGCAGGGGTACACGACAGGCACCAGTTCCTATGGGATGGGTTTTGTACTGCGTTGGACGGGCCATACGGAAGATGGGCCTTATTCCCAGCCAAACCATGGTTTGTACCCGCTTGGAGGCCTTTGGATCTATCGCTGGTTCAACAACTCCGAGCGCTGGGAACTTTGGATCGATGAGAATGAAGACATTCTGCCCCAGCCCGGGAATGCGATCTCACTGGGGGTCACGTACTGGTATCGAATGCGCTGCGAAGACGCACCGAGCGGCGGAACCACATATTCTTTGAAGGTGTGGGAGGATGGCAATGTCGAACCCTCGGCTTGGACCTTYGAGCACACCACCAATCCTGGCGATCCCAAGAAGGGTTCACTCGTTCTCGTGGCWCACCATGTGAACGCGTCCTTCGGAGACGTGRTYGTCACACACCTTCCCTAAGAAGTCTGTCCCAAGCCGGTCGGCAWGCGACACTTCGCGGGTTCTCCTACCTTGAATACGCATGTCAAAWTTACTCTTTCCCCGTTGGGTTCAGCCCCTGTCCATCCTCATGCTGGCGAGCCTTGTGCCCGCCTGTCATCGCGGTAGCGGGGGGTCGTCGGGATCCGGGTCCGGTGGTGGGACCGAGTTGAGTTTGGACAATCTGACCGTGGATGTAGGGCCGGATTTTGCCCTGCTCCAGTGGGATTCGAATTTGGAAGCCAGCGGTCTCGTGGAGTTCGGACTCAGCAGCACGTACACCGACCAAGTATCAGGTTTGGATGCGGTCACCCACCACAGGGTCCTGCTCAGGGACTTGGATTCGAGAGGGGTTTATCACTTCAATGCTTCCTCCAGCACCCCGTCCGGCGCTTTTGCAGAGTTCGGGGATAGTACTTTTGAAACGACCACAGCAGGTTCCTTGCTCAGTGACGATTTCAATTCCTTCAACCTCAAGCGTGGGTTGTGGACTTACGGGGATCCCCATCAGCGCGGGCAGTTGCGCATGGCCGGCGCGGGTACGGAGGATGCGACCGTGGCGCTTGAAGTGCCTGCAAACCAGGTCTACGACGCTGTTAGCGGCCAGCTTCGGCTCACGCAGCCGATTCGATTTGCTGTTCAATCCGAGTGGGAAGCCAAGTTCCAGAACCGCTTTGACGTGGTCGATGGACAGGGTGGAGTGTTTGTCGAATCCCAGATCGGCACTTTCATGAACTTTGGGTTCCGCTTCGATGGAACCGATCTCTTGTTGCAGGCCGATCGCATCAATGGCGGAAGCCTGGATTCCAGCGACTTCACCTGGGTCCAAGCGGGTCCCTGGACGAGCACCGATGGGCTTTGGTTGCGCGTGACCCGTGAGCACGCCACCTTCACTTCAAGTTATTCCACCGACGGGCAGGTTTGGCACGCAGGTCCCCAGTTGGAAGCCGTTTCCGAAGTCTTTCACGCAGGTTTGTACGCAGGCAATGGGGCTGCAAGTGATGGCGCTTTCACCCTCGAAACCGACTACATCTTCGACAACGCTTTTCCCTTGCCGGTGGAGGACATGGGCGTGCCCGCTGACGATGCGGCACCTTATGTCTATCGCTCGCAAATCGACCTGCTCTCCGATTCTGCTGCGCGCCTGCGCTGGTGGAGTGATGAGCCTAGTGGGGGCACGGTGCGCTGGGGTTTGACCACCGATTACACTTCGGGTGCGGCCTTTGTACAGCCGCCTGCCTATGTGAACGAAGGCGTCATGCCGGGCTTGGATCCCGCATCCTTGTATCACGTGCAAGCCGAGATCGCAGACAACTTGCAGCAGACGGTGATCCTGCCCGATGCCACTTTCAACACCAACGGCTATGGCAGCGTTTTTCCCGCCATTCGGGTTTGGAACGGCTGGCAGCATGAGACCTTGCACTACAATTTCCAGGTCTTTGGCGAGCAGGGCAATGCCCAGGATCGCATCAACGTGGTGGGGCGCATCTTCGACGAGGACGAAGACCGCATCGCGCTTTCGAACGTGCTTGAGTACTCACTCAACGGGGCGGACTTTGTAGAGACCCTGCTAGGCGACGATCGGGCCATCGATACAGCCCCTTGGCGCTTGAGCGACGAAGGCGACTTCAACATCGTGATACCCATCACGGAGCTGACCCAGGCGCCCTTGATCGATGGATACCACCGCAACGAAATGTTGCTGCGCGCTTCCGACGATGACGGCCACGAGGTCTACCGCATGGTCATCGTGCAGTACAAGCCGGGCACCAGCTGGCCCCGCAACTACTCCACGGACTTCGAGGAAGCCGCCCTACGCGACAAGCACGGTTTGCAAATCCAGATCCAAACCGTGGATGGGGACTGGGAACTCAACCAGGATCCGGTGCATGGATTTGTTTTGCGCACGGATCGTACCCACCTGGGATACGACCGGATTTTCGCCCTGGGCGAAGCGGTCAGCGAGCATGCTTGGGACAACTACGAAGCCAGAATTCCCTTCACAGTGATGGGCTTTGACCAGGCTGGATTCACTCCTGGAACCCGCTCCTATGCGATCGGCGTGATCAATCGCTGGAACGGACATCAGCCGGGTGGTGTGTTTGAGGATCCCTTGCACAACTTGTATCCCATGGAGTCCCTGTTCACTTACCGCTGGTACGACCTGGTGGGTGGCGAGACTTGGGAGCTTTGGGTGAACGAAAACAACCACGAGATCCTGGGATTCAACGGTCCCGTGATCGTTCCCGGCGACAACTACGTGATGAAGGTGCGCGTGATGACGCAGCCCAGCGGCGCCGTGCAACACGAGATCAAAGTCTGGTTGCTCGCTGATGTGGAGCCCGTGGAATGGACCCACAGTCACACTTCACCCGCAGGTGGTCCGGAGACGGGATCCCTAGCGATCTTCGCCCATCACGTGGACTTGATCGTGGGGGACATCACGGTGACGGGGCTGTAGAGTTCTCAACACAGTGCGGTTATTCCGCTCGCAGGGATCTGCGCAGGAGGCGTGCCGGTCAAGTGACTGACTGGGCGGTTCTACTGCGAAATATTGCGCGGTCTCTCGCGATGTCTGGCAGAGCCAAGCTGGGCGTGAGGTTGGTACGGTTACGCTACGGCGTGACGCGCAACCCGACTGGGGCTTCGCAAACAAACTCACGCTGCAGATTCTCGGTCAAGTCGGTACAGATAGTTATTTGTGATACAGTCCGGGCGTCGGTTCGAGACTTTTTGAGCCGACAGGTGGCGAAATTTCACCACCTGACAACCTGATTTCCCTTGGAGCATTGTGCAACCCGGCACCTGGGTAACACTTTTGCTCGGGGACATGGGTGACACTTCCGTAGGGAGTTTTTCAGCCACAGGGGGCAGGCACGGGAGCTATCACGGATTTGGGTTGCTACGAGCTGGATACGTAGTCGCGAGACTGCATCGACAATTGATGTTGGCATCCCGGACGCTAGAGCCGGGGTGCTGACGATTACCAAACTACAAACGGACATAAATGAAATACCTCAATCGAATCGTCGCCCCGAAACTA
>JAESRM010000012.1 GCA_016764635.1 Planctomycetota bacterium | reverse complement strand
CCTGACCCACGTGCAAAACCTCGTCCGTGTGTAAATCGACCACGGTTTGCAAGCCGTCGGGGTCCATGGCCAGGACTTGAACCAACCTCAGGGGTGCGCGCTCGATCTCATTGAGCAGCCTGGATTCCTGGTCCGTGAGGGGACCGTTCTTTAGCAATAGTGCTATCACGCTACCACCGGTTCCGCAGTCCATGTCGATGGTCGCCAAGGCATCAAAATTGGCCCGCGCGGTGCCGTTGGAACGCAGGATGGCGCTGTGGTTTTCGGAGAGCTCTGCACAGGCGCCCTCCCAGAACCACTCGCGTAGTTCTTCCAGGGCTTGCTCGTGCTGGGGGAGGTGCATCAGCCTCTGGAGCCGGTTCTTGAGTTGCTTCCAACTGGCCAAGAGCGTCGGTGCAGGGAGAGGAGTTTTGTTCACGATGATTGTGGCAGGACTCAGCGTTTAGGCTTCGGGGAATGGAAGTTGTCTACTACTCGGGAGTCCCCCAGATAGTAGGTTTCCGGGAAGCCAAAAGAGGAAAGAACGCCGCCCGTCTCAAGACGGTTACGGGCGAGTTCTGAGGTGAGACACAGCCCCCTTGCAGCTGCCTCCCGGCCAGGAGTTTCCTTTTGGAGGCCTACTTAGCATCCGGGTCGTACGCTAAGTACGGCCCCAGCCATTCCTCGGTTTCCGCGAGGTCCATGCCGCTGCGCTTGGAGTAATCCAAGACCTGGTCGCTGCCAAGGCGACCCACGCCGAAGTAGCGTGACTCAGGATGGGCCAAATAGATGCCGCAGACGCTGGCGGCGGGGTCCATGGCCAAGCTCTCGGTCAAGTGGATGCCCATGGCGGGGGCGTCCAGCAGATTGAACAAGGTTCGTTTAGGCGTGTGATCCGGGCAGGCGGGGTAGCCGAAAGCGGGGCGGATACCGCGGAAACGTTCGGCGATCAAGTCCCCGTAGGAAACCGCGCCGCGCTCTTCCAAGCCCCATTGACGTCGGACCTTTTGGTGCAGGTATTCGGCGAAGGCTTCCGCCAGGCGGTCGGCCAGGGCCTTGACCATGATCGAGTTGTAGTCGTCGTGCTGGGCTTCGAAGCGCTCGGCGATGGCCTTGGCGCCGATGCCAGCGGTCACCGCAAACGTGCCCACGTAGTCGGGAATGTCCGTGGCGCGCGGGGCTACAAAGTCGGACAGGCAGCGGTTGGGGCGGTCGTCCACGTGGATGGTCTGTTGGCGCAACATGGGGAAGCGACAGAGCTCCTCCTGGCGGTCTTCGCCGCTGTACAAAACGATGTCGTCGCCCTCGCCAGACGCGGGCCAGAAACCGTAGACACCATGGGCGTGCAGCTCATCGCCTTCGCAGAGTTTCTTCAACATGGCTTGGCCGTTCTCAAACAATTCCCTGGCGGCCTCACCGTACTTTTCACTGGTCAGGATGTTCGGGTACTTGCCCTTGAGTTCCCAAGTGCTGAAGAAGAAGGTCCAGTCGATGTAGGGGATGAGTTCCGTGAGCGGAACGTCCTCAAGGAAGCGTTGGCCAAGGAACGGGGGTGTTTCCACGTCCTCGGCTTTCCACTCGAACTTGGGGGCATTGGCGCGCGCGGCTTCGAGGCCGAGCAGCTTTTTGGCTTGGCGATTGCCAAACGTATCACGGATGCGGGCTTGGTCTACGATCAACTGTTCGCGGAAAGCCAGGCCTTTGGTCTTGCTCATCAGGTGTCCGACCGTGCCCACCGAGCGGGAGGCGTCGTGCACGTGAACCACGGGATGGTCGTAGTTGGGGGCGATCTTGACCGCGGTGTGTTGCGCGCTGGTAGTGGCGCCGCCGATCAGGAGCGGCATGGTCATGCCCAGGCGTTTCATCTCGCTCGCCACGGAAGTCATTTCGCGCAGGGAGGGCGTGATCAAACCGGAGAGGCCGATCATGTCCGCGTTTTGCTCGACGGCGGCTTTGATGATCTGGTCGGCAGGCACCATGACGCCCAGGTCGATGATTTCGTAGTTGTTGCAGCCGAGCACCACGCCCACGATGTTCTTGCCGATGTCGTGCACGTCGCCTTTGACCGTGGCCATGATGATGCGGCCGGCGTGGGATTTCTCCTGCTTTTCGTCCTCTAGGAAAGGCTCCAAGTAGGCCACGGCGCGCTTCATGACGCGCGCGCTCTTGACCACCTGGGGCAGGAACATCTTGCCTTGACCGAAGAGGTCGCCGACGACTTTCATGCCGTCCATGAGCGGGCCTTCGATCACATCGATCGGCTTGCCGAGCTCCTTGCGTGCTTCCTCTGTGTCTTCTTCGATGAAGTCCACGACCCCGTTCACCAGGGCGTATTCCATGCGCTTGCCGATCGAGGCCTCGCGCCAGGACAGGTCGATCACACGTTTCTTGCCGCCGCCCGTGACGGTGGCTGCAAAAGCCACCATGTCGTCCGTGGCGTTTTCATGGCGGTTGAAGATCAGGTCTTCCACGTGCTTGAGCAGGTCGGCGGGGATGTCTTCGTAAACCACCAATTGGCCCGCGTTCACGATGCCCATGTCCATGCCCGCGCGGATGGCGTGGTACAGGAAAGCGGAGTTCATGGCTTCGCGCACCACGTTGTTGCCGCGGAAGGCGAAGGACAGGTTCGAAACGCCACCGGAGACTTTTGCGCCGGGGCAGGTCTCTTTGATGTTGCGTGTGGCTTCGATGAAAGCGATGGCGTAGCGGTCGTGTTGCTCGATGCCCGTGCCGATGGCCAGGATGTTCGGGTCGAAGATGATGGCGCCGGGGGGGAAGTCCAGCTCCTCGGTCAGCAGCTTGTACGCGCGCTGGCAGATGGCGACTTTTTGCTCGGTGGTCTCCGCTTGACCGGTTTCATCGAAGGCCATGACCACCACACCCGCGCCGTAGCGTTGGATGATGCGCGCATGGTTCAGGAACATCTCTTCGCCTTCTTTTAAGGAGATGGAGTTCACGATGCCGCGGCCTTGAATGCAGCGCAGGCCCGCTTCGAGCACCTCCCAATCGGAGGAGTCGATCATGATCGGCAGGCGCGAAATTTCGGGTTCGGTGGCGATCAGGTTGAGGAAGCGAGTCATGCACGCGGCGGACTCGAGCAAGCCGTCGTCCATGTTCACGTCTAGGATGTTGGCGCCGCCACGGACTTGGTCGAGCGCGACCTCCAGGGCCGTGTCGTAGTCCTCGTCTTTGATGAGGCGCTTGAAGCGCAGGGAACCGGACACGTTGGTGCGTTCGCCGACCATCAGGAAGTTCGAGTCCCCGTCGATGGTCAGGGGCTCCAGGCCGCTGAAGCTGACGAATCCACGGCGGCGGGAGCGCTTGGGTTTTTGGCGCGGGGCCAGGCCGTTGGCACCCTTCGCGATGGCCGCGATGTGGGCCGGGGTCGTGCCGCAGCAACCGCCGACCATGTTGACCAATCCGCTCTCCGCGAACTCGCGCAGGAGGGCGCCGGTCATGTCGGGTTCTTCGTCGTATTCGCCGAAGGCGTTGGGCAGCCCGGCGTTGGGGTAACTTGAAATGTGGATGTCGGCCACTTCGGCCAAAGCGGCCACGTGGGGGCGCATGTCGGTGGCTCCCAAGGAGCAGTTGACGCCCACGGAAAGGGCGCGGCTGTGCTTGACCGAGTGCCAGAAGGCTTCGATGGTTTGGCCGGAGAGTGTGCGGCCGGAGGCGTCGGTGATGGCGACCGATATTTGGATCGGAAGTTTGCGGCCCAGGTCGATGTGGACTTCGTCGATGGCGACCAGGGCGGCCTTGGCGTTCAATGTGTCGAAGATGGTCTCGACCATAAGCGTGTCGACGCCGCCTTCGATCAAGGCTTCGATTTGTTCGCGGTAGGCGGCTTTCAGCTGATCGAAGGTGATCGAGCGGTACGAGGGATCGTCCACGCGCTCGGAGAGAGATAAGGTTTTGGTGGCCGGGCCGATGGCGCCGGCCACGAAGCGCGGGATGGCGGGGTTGAGCGTCATGGCCGCGTCGGCGGCTTGGCGCGCGATGCGCGCGGCCGCCAGGTTTTGCTCGCGCACCAAACCCTCCGTAGCGAAGTCCGCTTGGGAGATGGCGTTGGCGCCGAAGGTGTTGGTCTCGATGATGTCCGCGCCGGCGGCCAGAAAGCCGTCATGGATGGAGCGGATGATGTCCGGGCGTGAGAGCACAAGCATCTCGTTGTTGCCGAGCATGGCGCCGGGCAGTCCTTCGGTGAAACTCGTGTGGAAGTCCTTCTCCTTCAGATCGAAGCCTTGGATCATGGTGCCCATGGCGCCGTCCAAAATGAGGATGCGCTCTTCCAAGCCTTTTTCGAGGGCTGCGCGGATGTCGGGGATCATGGCGGTCGGTTGAGTTTGGCTCATTTGGCGGTTGCGGTCAGAGCCGTGGAGAATCCGGTGGCTAGCAGGGTCATGAAGTGGGGCGGGCTGGGGTCGCGAGCCACGCGCGTGATTTGGGGGTTCTCGAAGCCGGCTTCGATGAGCAGGCGTTCCAGGTCGGGTTCGGTGAAACCCAGGTGGCGGTGCTGCAAGCGTTCGCGCACCCAATCTTCGTTGTGGGCCAAGAGGTCGATGACCATCACGCGTCCGCCGGGGACTAGCACGCGGCGTGCTTCGGACAGGGCTTTGACCGGGTCGTCCGCGTGGTGCAATGCTTGGCTTAGAACAGCCACATCAAAGGTGCCATCCTCGAGGGGTAGGTCTTCGATTTCGCCTTCCACGTAGTCGATGTTGTTGAGGCCTTTTTTGGTGGCGCGCAACTTCATTTGGTGCAGCATCTCGGCGCTGATGTCCACGGCGGTGATGCGTTCGGCGATCTCGGCCAGCATGAGGGTCAGCAATCCGTCGCCGATTCCCAGGTCCACATAGCGTGCTTTGGGTGCCAGTTGCAGGAGGGCGCGGGCCAGTCCTTCCCAGGTGCGTCCGGGCAATTCTTGCTCGCCGAAGGTGGCGGCCACCCGGTCGAAGTAGCTGCGCGACTCCTGTTCCTTGCGCAGGCTCAGGGCTTCGAAACCAGCCAGGTCGTCGGAGAACTCGATGGTCGACTTTTGGTTGGCCAGGATTCCGGTCAGGGGCTCGCCTTGGCCGTTGGGGCCCAGGGAGTACAGGTTGCGGCGGCCGACCTTGCGGTCCGTGACCAAACCAACTTCCTTGAGCAGGGTGAGTTGGGTCGAAACCCGACTCTGACCCATGTTTAAGATCTCGACCAGGTCCCCGACCGAGAGCTCGCCGAGGGAGCACAGGTGGAGCAGGCGTAGGCGGGTGTCGTCGCCCAGGGCCTTGAGCAGTCGTGTGGCGTTAGATAAATGCATCGTTCAATCCAGATTAGTTGATCGGACGATGCGAAGGGAAGCCTTGAATTGAAAAAACCTTCCGCGAACGGAAGGTTTTGGGCGGTTTCAGGGCTGGGAAAGCTGAATCAGGCCTCTTCGGCCTCTTCCTTGGCTTTGGATTGCCTTTGCACGCGGAAACGATCCCGGGGGGGACCTCCTCCGAGCATGACAGCAATGGGGCGGGTGGCGTCCGAACTGGCCAGCATGATCTGCAAGGTGGCGGTCAGCGGTACCGCCAGGAAGCCTCCGACGATGCCCCAAAGTCCGGCCCAGACCACAACGGAGATGACTACGACCAGGGGGGAGAGGTTCAATTCCCGGCCCAGGATCCTGGGCTCGATGAAGGATCCCAGGGTCAGGTTCACGGCCAGGTAGGTGATCGTGACCATGATGGCCTTGGAAACGCCGCCGTCCAGGGTCAGGGCCGTGAGCATCGGGAAGAGGCCCGCGATGATGCTGCCGAAGGTCGGGATGTAGTTCAGCAGGAAGGTCAGCAGCCCGAAAAGCAGGGCGTAAGGGATCTCCAAGCTCTGCAGGACCGCGTAGCACAGGGAGGCGGTCAGGAAGGAGACCACCGTTTTGACGGCTAGGTAGCGCTGGATGCCACGGCCCATGGTGCTGAGCATTTCAGAGGCCTCATCCCGGCGGTGGCCGGCGATCGAAAGGATCTTGCGGCGGAAGATGGCCTGCTCGGCGAAAATGAACACCATATAGATGAGAACGAGGACCAGCCCGCGCAGGAAACCCACGCTGGAGACCAGGAGGCCTTCCGCAAGACCAGGCATGTCCATGTCCACAAGGGCCTGACTCAGGTAGTTCTTGACCGGCTCAGGCAGTTTCCATTCGGCAATTCGCTCCTTCAGGTTGGCTTGGATCTTCATCCAGCCGCCCTGGTCGACTTGCCCTGGAACGGGCGCCGATCGTATGAAGCTCGTTACATTGGACTGCAGAATAAGGCCCAACTGCACCAAACCCATGAAAAGGCCGCCGGTGATCACCACCACCGTGGCCGCAGGGGGAATGCCAAAGCGTGCCAGCAGCACAACCACGGGCTGCAGCATGATCGCCAGCAAGAGCGCGATCACGATGGGCTGGATGATCGTCGCGCCTATGCTCAACACCCAACCGACCAGAATAGTCGCGATCAGGYCCAGAAGCAGGGTTTGCGTGTGATTCGGTCGGGACATGGCCCCAGATTACGGCCCATTCCCTGCGCTTCAACCTAGAAACCGAAACCAACCCAGAGACGGGGCTATTTCCACCGCAGCTTGACATTCATTTGCGCTAACCGGGGATMYKKRSTACGGCTCCGTATCCCCGGTTAGCGCCTAGGCTTCTAGGGGCAGGGTCCAGTATTTCTCGCTGACGAAGTGCTTCCAGGATTGGCGGATGCGGACCACGGGGACTTCGAGGATCGGGGTCCAGGGGGGGCAGCGTGGAATATTGGCCAGGTCCATGTGGGCCTCGTCGGGCAGGCGGTTGGCCTTGCGCCGGTTGCAGGGCACGCAGGCCAGCACGCAATTGGTCCAAGTSGAGAGCCCACCGCGCGACCGGGGCAAGACGTGGTCGATGGTGAGCTCCTTTGTGCCAGGCCTCTTCCCGCAGTACTGGCAGGTGTTCTTGTCCCTAAGRAACARGTTGCGMCGCGARAARCTGGYCTGTTGRCGSGGCATGCCCCCAWAGTGGGTGAGYACCACAACCTCCGGAATYCGAATGGAWAGGGAGACCGTGCGCACGCAGGSTTCGCCWTCTTTGACCGCCARGTCGGCCCAACTGTCRAAGCCGTGGGACTCGAACGTCTCAGGCCAAATGGCCCKCGCGTTGCCCGTGAACARCATRCTCAARGCCTCACGCACCGTTGTGGTGGAGATGGCAACCCAGGACTTGTTAAGTACCAGGGTTTGGTGGTTCAGTGCGCTGACTTCCATGGGGCGATCCGCGCCCTTACGGAAGTGGATGGCCACCGGCCAAGGTCCCAGGGCAAACGGGGCTTGAACCGAAACGGAAGTCGGTGGGGGATCTAGGTTAGCACGGGTCGGGAAATCTGGCTGGTTGRCCCGTTCCTATGGCCCAGGGGCTAACCGGGTATACGGTGACGTAGCAAAGGTGCCCGCTTTCTCCCAACTTACGGTCCGGCTTGGCCGGAGCGTAGGATTGGAGAAAGCGGGCACCTTTGCTACGTCACCGTATGCCCGGTTACTTGTTGTAGATCATCTTGAAGAGTTGTTCGGCWGATGCGGGGTCGATGAAGCGCAGGGTTTTGTAACGTGCGCGGGCCTCGCCGCGGTCGCCGAGTAGCAGGTGGCAGAAGCCAGCGCTGAAGAGTGCTCCCACATGTTGCGAGTCGACCCGTAGCACTTGATCGAAGGCTACGATGGCCCGTTCCAACTGCATCATTTCCTTGTACGTGGTGCCGAGCCCGAGGAACGCATTCACGTCGTCCGGGTTCAGGAAGGTGGCCTGTTCGTACAGGTCGCGCGCCTTTTCCAAGTCCTGTTTACGCGCGAAGGTACGTGCCGTCAGCCGAATGATCTGACCGTTCGTTGGGTTTGCGTCGAGCAGGGGAAGCAAGCTGGCCATCGCCTTGTCCCAATTGCGTTGTAGGACAAAGACCTGGGCCCTGCCCACCTTGGCCACGAGATGTTTGGGGTTCTNATGCAGGGCTCGATCGAAGCACATCAAAGCGCGGCGTGTGCTTTTTTGATTGAGCAAGACTTTACCGAGCCCCGTCCATGCGCCCGGGTGATCCGGATCGACGGCCAGGATGCGCTCATAACATTGTCGCGCTTCGGTCAGACGCAATCGACCGTTGTAGAGTTCGCCGCGTAAAAGCATGGCTGGAGCGTAGCCTGGATTTTTCGCGAGCAGGGCCTTTAGGTACTTTAGGGACTCTTGGCCACGTTTGGCGTACACATAGGCGCGCGCGAGCGCCATGGTCGTATAGACGCCCCTGTTGTCCAATTTGCGCGCTGTGCGGAAGTTGGTTACGGCTTGTTTGTTCTCTTGAAGTTGCGAGTGCGCTTGGCCTCGCAGCAAGAAACCCATCGGGTCATTGGCGTGCGCGGCGATGTATATGTCCATCGCCTCCATGGCTTCCACATTGCGATCGCTGGCGAGCAACGCCAGCGCGTGCCACATYTGGCTGGTSTTGGAAGRTTTKCCAGCGAGCAAYTCCACGGCGCGWGCCTCTTGACCAGCCAGCAGCAGATGGATTCCCTCCTGGGTGCTCTTCCAATTCACCGACTGCTCGGAGGTTTGGCGGTTCGGATCACCGGGCACCAAGTTGGGGCTAAGGTCCACCGGGTTCATGGCGGGCACCGCAACGATGGCGGCGCTGGAAACGACGAAGCGCGTGCCGCTTTCCTTGAGCAGGTACGAGGTGATCATGCCGACCACATGGCCTTGAACGTTGAGTRTGGGAGCGCCTTCCAAACCCTGTTGCGAAATGTTTTGCGCAAGGCCAAAGGAGCCCAGGGGCAGCGGGCGGGTGACACCGGTTAGGGAGCCCAGTCCGGCCACCCTTTCCATGAGCACGGTGGTGCCCATGATCGCGACGCGCTCATTGCCNAAGAGTTCGGTTCCATGCAGCTTGAGACCTTCGCCCACTTCGAAAGGCGAGCTGAGTTTCAGGATCGCCACATCATGCAATAAATCCAGGCCGATGATTTTTGCGCCTTTGGTGGATTCGCCATGTCGGACACGAACTCCGAATCCTCCCGCGAGGGTGTGCGCCGAGGTCACCGCAATATCGGGGGCGATCAAGAATGCGCTGGCTTGACGGATCAGGACAGTGGGGCGCGGGCCTTGCACTTCCAGCGTGCAGACACGGTCCGCGGCGATACGAATTTGATCCCGGAGGGTCGGTTCGTGCACCTGTTCAATATTGACCGAAGGATCCAAATTCGTCGGCTTCGGAGTGTCCAGACTGTCCTGGGCCAARGYCGTAGGGGCCAGGAGGCAGCACAGGAAAAGGGCGAGTCGTAGGTGATAGAGACCCATGGKGGCAAGCGAGCGRAGGAGTTKYGGGCGGAACGAKTCTCCAGTCTAGCGTTCCTGGGAGAGYCAGAACAACCGCATCTRTCGATCCGGACTCGTATCCGARCACACATGGYGATCAACCCWGRGAAWTCAAGGGGNTCGGCGACAGMCGCCCCTTGAACCCACCTGGATTCAAATCCAACCATGACATTCGTTGTGTCCCAAGCCGTGAAACCGCTTGAAGTGGCCTGGAGATTCGAATTGCCACCGTATACTCTCAAAGCAAGATTCTCGATAAGGCGAAGAGTTCGATGGGGCTGCCCAAGGAACTGAAAATTCTGACAGGATCACCCTGTCTGCTCTTGAGTTCAGAGACACGCAAACCACAGCATGCTTTTCGATAGCGTTACCTTCTGGGTGTTTCTAGCACCGGTGTTACTTACCTGGTGGTTTGTACCGCACGGGCATGCAAAGACGTTGGTATTGCTCGCCAGCTGTATTTTCTACGCGTGGTGGAATCCGGTCTTCTTGTTGCTGGTTGTGGCTTCGGCCCTGTTGGATTACCTGGCGGCGGGACGAATCGCCCAAGCGGAAGACCCCGGCAGGCGGAAAGTATGGCTCTGCGTGAGCTTGATCCCGAACCTTGGATTGCTCGCTTTCTTCAAGTACACCCCCTTCATCGCCGGAGAATTGAGCCGGTGGCTGGCGTGGGATATTCCCGCTGGATTGTTGGACGAGTGGGTCGTGCCCGTCGGGATCTCGTTCTACACCTTCCAAACGATCAGCTATTCCATCGACGTGTATCGTGGAACTCTGACTCCTGCACGCTCCTTTCGGGACTTCCTGCTCTACGTTGTCTTCTTCCCTCAACTCGTTGCTGGGCCCATTGTGCGGGCCAGCACTTTTTTGCCGCAACTAGATCGTCGGCCACGTTGGAATAGTAGGCGCTTCGAGATGGGGCTGTTCCGCTGTGTTCAGGGACTCTTCTTCAAGATTGTCGTCGCGGATAATTTAGCCTCTGTCGTGGGGACGGTTTTTGAAGGCGACGTCGAGAGCTTCAGTAGCTTGTCGACCTGGTTTGCAGTCATTGGATTCGGGTTCCAAATCTTTGCGGACTTCGCAGGGTACTCCTGGATAGCGATCGGGGTTGCCATGCTCATGGGCTTTCGTTTCCCCATCAACTTCAGAGCACCCTACATCAGTGCCGGGCTCTCGGAGTTTTGGACCCGATGGCACATCACACTCTCAAGCTGGCTACGTGACTATCTCTACATYTCGCYTGGSGGAAAYAGAAAGGGRGCACTTCGCGTGCACACCAACCTGTGGATCACCATGYTGYTAGGAGGWTTGTGGCATGGCGCTGCATGGACATTCCTTGCCTGGGGAGCGTTGCACGCCCTKGGCTTGTCCGTYGAGCGTTGGTGGCAATCMTTYCARACKCAAMGGGCCMGTGGGTTCTTRCGCACAGCGKGTGCGATGCTYCTGGTTTTTGTCTTCGTYCAGATCACCTGGGTGTTTTTYCGMGCATCGRATTTYTCGAATGCTCAACAGATCCTGGAACGCATGTTCCTGGATCCTTTGAAGGGTGATKGGTCTGGCARGGAAGTGTCGYTGCGGTCGGGCGTGCTCTGGATCCCCATTGTGCTGTTGCACCTTACGACCCTTGTCCAGGATCGGTGGGGCTTGCGTCTACCGACCGCTGGACGCGCCGTAATGGGGGGCTTGATGTGTGCTGCAATTTTCCTCGTTCGCCGCGGTGAAGCGCATGAATTCGTCTACTTTCAATTCTAATGCAAGAATCAAGAGAACTTCACTCAGCACGAAGCCACAGGGGTAAACGGACCCCTGGGTTGGCTAGCCTCATTGGTCTGATAACCTGTGTGCTCACTCTCTTCGCGTGGCGCATTGGCAATTCATCTGCCTTGCCGTCAGGCCGTTTTGACCACACAGAACATCAGCGCAACTGGTGGATTGGCAGCAAACTAGGGCCCGCCTGGCAGAGCGCAAGTGCCCAAAGCGCGGAGTTCATTTTCGCTGGAGATTCGCGGGTTAAATCTGGCATAGATCTTCCCCTGATCGAGTCTTTTGGCATTAGGTCGGCTGCCAAAATTTGGCGGGCAGGTGGTCGCACGGCAGACCTCTTACGCCCCCTGCTAGATTGGGAAAGGCCCCGTGCTTTGGTTGTGTCCCTAACTCCGCTCGGGTTTGTTGGACTTCCGAACAAGGTTGTTGCGGAAACATTGCGCGCTCCTCACCTGGCCTGTGATCCTACAGTGAGCCCTTGGCGAGTCGCTCTTTGGGCCGAGACCGAGCAAGTTCACCTAGTAGAGCAAGGCTTCGAACCCCTTTTGGCTGAGAAGACGATGGAATGGTGGATTGGCAGACATCACGGAATGCGGGTGGACTATCGAGCCGATCAGCGTCTGGTTAACACTCTTCGGATCGACCAGGATCTCAACGCTTTCGTGGACATGCATCGGAGTCTGTGGCTGCATCCCATTGAACCCTCTACATGGGCCAAGGCCTGGTGGCGGAAGGACAAGCATGGAAAGAGCGACAGTCTCTACAAGAGCGCACTCACTGCGGGAAAGAAAGCTGCGCTTGAGGAGGGCTACCAGGACCTCGAAAAAGTACTGGGAGGATTGCTCGAAAGGGGTTGGCGTATTGCTGCGGTCCGCATGCCCCTCGAGCCAGGCCTAAGAAAGGTAGAAGACGATTGTGTGGCTGGTGGCTGGTTGGATCAGCTCGTCGAGGATCTAGAGATTCCCTACAGGGACATGGGCACTTGGCCCAATGCCACCCTTGATGGATCTCACTTGCACATGGATGGGGCGGCCAAAGCCAGCGAGGAGGTCGCTCTTTGGCTTAAGCAGATCTGGMSMWMKTCGTATTAAGGGTCGGCTCTTCGTCCGAGCAGGCGACGCCAATTCTTAGGCAATGCGATGGCACGAGTGCGTCTTGATCAGCAGGAAGGTCGCTTTGCCCGGGTCTAGGGCGAGTTCCTTTGCAGCGCCGGGAGTGACCTTGGCTTGTAGGCGTTGGTCGCCGACGCTGATGGCGATCAACAGGCCGGAGCCCATAGGCGTGCTGCCTTGGATTATGCCGGCCAGGGTGTTGCGGGCCGAGGTGGGGCCGGGGGGGCTGGTGCACAGGATGATGTCCTCGGCGCGCAGGCCCACGTTGATTTCGGAGCCGATGGCTGCGTCGGTGAGCGGGATGTTGAGGGCCACTTTTTGGCCCAGGTCCACTTGCGTGATGCCGGCTTGGGTGTCGTGGTTGAGGACTTGCACGCGCAGCAGATTGTCGATGCCTTCGCGGGAGGCGAGGCCGAGGCTGGTGGGGTTTGAGAGCACTTCGAGCGGCGGGCCTTGGGCGACGATGCGGCCTTCGTCCAGGATCAGGCAGTCGTCGGCTAGGGCSAGCAATTCCGAGATGCGGTGGGTGACGAAGAYCATGGGCATCTGCAGTTCGTTCTTGGCTTGCAGCAAGAGCGCGATGACCTCGCGGGCCAGTTCCGGATCGAGCGAGGCGGCGGGTTCGTCGAGCAGCAACATGCTGGAGTTGCTGAGCCAGGCGCGGCCCAGGGCCACGCGTTGGCGCTCGCCGCCGGAGAGCGTGTCGGTACGGCGCGCGAGCAGGGGCTGCAAGCGTAGCCAATCGACGATTTGACGGCCTTTGTCTTCGGCCAAGCGTTGGGCGGCGCCGGGCGAGTAGGTCAGGTTTTTCTCGACCGAAAGGTGCGGGAAGAGCAACGCGTTTTGCGGGACGATGCCCAGGCGGCGCTTTTCCGGGGGCAGGTTGGCGCCGCTGGGCGAATGGGCCAGGGTGCGGCCTTGCACTACGATATGGCAGCTCTGCGGTTTACGCCAGCCGGCCAGACTATGCAGCAACGTGGTCTTGCCACTTCCCGAGGGTCCGAAAATGCCGAGCACCGGGCCGTTGGATTCGAAATCCACGTCCAATTGGAACGTGGGAGTTTGCACGTGGATCTGGGCGCGAATCATGATGTTCCGAACCCGCGTTTGTGGCGTTGGCGCAACCAGGCGGAACCCCATAGGGAAAGCAAGGCCAGGGCCACGCTGACCATGCCCAAGCGCAACACGGCATCTTCTTTACCGGGTTGATTGAGCAGGGTGTAGACCGCCATCGGAATCTGGCGCGTCTCGCCTTCGATGTTGCCGGCCAAGATGATCGTGGCGCCGAACTCACCGAGGGCGCGCGCGAACGTGAGGACCGAACCCGCCAGAATGCCCGGCATGGAGAGCGGCAAAGTGATGCGGCGGAAGGTGCTGAAGCGCGAATGCCCCAGGGAGCGCGATACGTTTTCGAGGGCCGGGTCCACGGCTTCCATGGCCAGGCGCACGCTCTCGACCAGCAGGGGGAAACCCACCACGGCGGCGGCCAATACGGCGGCGCTCTGGGTGTAGGCGATGTGGTGGCCGGTAAGGCTGTAGATCCATTCGCCAAGGAAACTGCTGCGTCCCAGCAGCAGCAACAAAAGGTAGCCGGTGACCACGGGCGGCAGCACCAACGGCAGCATGACAAGCCCTTGCAACAAACCCTTGAACTTCGAACGCATGCGCGCCAAACCCCAAGCCACGCCGATGCCGGGGATCAGCGAAAGCACCACGACCCACAAGCCCACCTTGAGGGCCAGCCACACGACTTGCAGTTCTTCGTGGCTCATGAGAGGGGGGCGCGGGAGGGGAACATGGGCTCGCCAGCTTACGAGTTGTGGCCTCCCGCGTGCGGGGCCGGGAGGGTTTTCCGGGGTGAAAGACGCGCATGGCGGGTGTCGCACATCCAGCCGGATGCGCGACACGC
>JAESRM010000235.1 GCA_016764635.1 Planctomycetota bacterium | reverse complement strand
CCTTGGAAGGGAGCTTGCCCGCTGAGGGTTTCGTAGAGCGTCGCGCCCAGGGACCAAACATCTGTGCGCCGGTCCACATCCTCGGATCGCCCACCCACCTGCTCCGGCGACATGTAGGCCGGTGTTCCAAAGACCTCGCCCTCTTGGGTGATGGACTCTTCCCCGGGCGAAAACTCGTCGCGAGCCAGCCCGAAATCGGTGATGACCGGATGTCCGGCCGGGGTGATCAAAATGTTTCCAGGTTTGATGTCGCGGTGCACAACGCCGGCTTCATGGGCCACATGCAAAGCCCGCGCAGCGCGCTCAAAAAAGTGCAGGGTGCTACGTAGTTTCGAAGTGGAAACGATCGGCAGGAAGGGTGCCGACTTGGAGGTTCGGTTGGCGAGGCAGGTGCTCAAGTCCTCGCCCTCAACATAGCGCATGGCTATGAATGGCGGCTCGTTCTCCATTTGCGCTTCATACACCACAGCCAGTCCTTCGTGTTCCAAGCGCGCGATGCTTTCGGCTTCCCTTTGGAAGCGGGCTAGCCGTTCGCCCGCGATCAACCAGGAGTTGAGCAACTTGAGGGCGACGGGTCGACGTAGGTTTTGGTCTTCGGCCAACCAAACGGAGCCTTGGCCGCCGCGGCCGAGTTCACGAATCAGCTTGTAGTGCTGAATGGTTCGCGCCGTGTGCGACTCCTCCTGCTCGGGTTCGGTCAGGCGTTCAAACTCCAGAGCAATGGCCGCTTCGGCGCCTGGATAGCGTTTTTGGTATTCACCAACGGCAAGCACCCTTCCAGCGGACTGATCGTCCAGGAAGTCGTTTACAAAATCGAAGACGGAGGCGGCCTCATCGGCGTCGGCTTCCTGCATCGGTTCTTCGCTGGGTTCTTCACGCATTCCTCACCAAGTGTAGCCACCAAACCGAAACCCCTTTGCTAGAATTGCGTCCCATGGGCGAAATCGGCGAAGAAGGACCCACACGCATGTGGTTGACCCAGGCTCAAGAGGGCGACCAACAGGGCTTTTCGGAGCTGTATGAACACATTGCTCCGTCCTTGCATACCTGGGCATTCCTGCGCATTCGCCCCGAGCAAAGCGCCCATTTGGATCCCGCCGATTTGGTGCAAGAGGTTTGGCTAAGGGCCTGGCGCCAGATGTCGACTTTTGAGGGCGACGGCACTTACTTCCGCTTTTGGATTTTCCGCATCGCCAAAAACGTTCTGTTGGAAGCCGTTCGGCGTGGCCAAAAGAGTAAAGGTGCGGGCGGTCCCACCACGCGGCTCAACCAGGCCAACGCACAGATCGATCACGCCACGGCCATCAGTCAAAAGGTGGCGCGCAATGAATCCTTAGGGCTCTTCCGCGACCGCGTCGGTGAGCTTCCCGAGGACGATCGAAAGCTCGTCTTGCACTGCGGCTTGGAGGGCCTTCCCCATGCGCAGGTTGCGGAGCGTTTGGGGCTGAGTAGCGAAGCGGTGACCAAGCGCTGGCAGAGATTGCGGACTCGTTTGGCCCAGTCGGATTTGCCCCAATACCTATTGGCGTAGGGAGCCCTCCTACTCATCCGTCGCGGTCACTTCGACGACCAGCCTGCGTTTGCCGGCAAAGAACCGCCAAATGACCTCTTGGGTGTTGATGTCGCCATTCGTGTTGCCGACCACGCGCTTGGGGGCCTTGGATTTGAGTTGGGGCAGAGTATGTCCTCCGCCAATGATTTCGTAGAGGGCGACCACCGGTCCCTGGGCGTCCTTGCCCTGCCAAATTCTGCGACGAACCTGGCTGCCGTCGGCACCGTCCAGATCGGGTAGAAGCACGTCCTTCTCCGGTGTTTGGATTTTGTTGTGGGCGATCCAGAGTTGCGCGGCTTCGCGAACGGGAAGCACTTGACCACGACTTTTCTCCCAACGACGTTTCTTCTTACCACCAAATGGGTAGAAGACGATCTCGCCGCCTTCGAAGGGCATGATCGGGTCCTCTGTGCCACTCATGAAGAGCACCGAGAGGGGAGCTTTGGGCTTGAAGCCCACCTTCAGGGGCTTTGGCAGACTCGAAATGGTGGAGGCCACAGCAGCGAACGTTTTAGTCTCCTCCAGAGCGAGCCTCTGCACAAACATGCCTCCGTTGGACGCGCCCATGGCGTAGACGCGGCTGGAGTCCACCTTGTGGTCGTGGGTTACCTGGGCCAAAACGGCTCGAAAGTAGGCCACATCGTCAATTTGGGCGTCCTGGGAGGCGAACTTCTCCCCCTTACGACCGTCGTTCCAGTGGCCGTCCACAGCCTCAGGGTAAACCACGATGAAGCGCTTCTCGCGGGCCAGATTGTCGAAGCCAAAGTGCCTTTGGGCCTGCTTGGCATCACCGGAYCCCCCGTGGAAGACGAACAGGAGCGGGACCTYYTGGGAAGCTCCCAGGCCAAGCGGTTTGAAGRTGCGGTAGGAGCGCTCCACGCCTTGGACTTCGAGCGTGYKYGTCTCACTTGGAGACAYAYSYTGSGGGGTRCTTTGRCAGCTAGGGAGCCAAAAAYTRARRGAGCAAGCAGCCGCGAGSAGGAGATTCATGGCCTCACCGTAGTGAAAATACAGGCCTTAGGCCATTTYTTCAGATTACAGCCGAATTCATGACGGTCRCYACKCGGGCTTTACGCTCAAAGAGTGGTGCCCTSCTGCCTCTTCGCTTGCCAARGGSCYGAGKRCCWGTCCCTTCTCTACTCATTCCCCAAGACCTATGAAGTCCAAATACTGCTACCCCATCGTCGGGATCCTGTCCATGGCGGCTGCCGCCTGGGCCCAGGATGTCCAATCCGTTGGTGAAGTCACTGCGCCGAACCCGGTTTCTGTGACCCCTGTTTCCGCTACCTCCGAAATCCTGACCAAGGACGGCGCCACCAAGGTGGCCAAGGAAGAGGTCCGCACCGAGCCCAAGAGCTTGGAAGCCACCATTCGCACCGCCATCCGAGACGATAGCGTGCCGCTTCCCATCCCGGCCGTCATCGAATCCGGTACCGACGGGGACGTGGAAATCCTCCCGGCTTCGGGCAACCCCTTCTTCTTGTCTTTCGTTGCAGGCCCCTACACCCCGCCTGAGAACGAGCTGGTCGACCCCGCTTTGTTGCAGCTCAGCGGCAACTTCGGCGACGCCCGCCCGGGCAACGAGACCTACGCAATGATCATGTTCCGGAAGCGCATCACCGACGAGCGYCTGGAGACCCTGAAGGCCCTGGATTGCCGAATCCTTGGCTTCCACCCGCACTACACCACGCGCGTCGCAATCCCCGTCGACCGCTTGCTCGAGGTTTCGACCTTGGACTTCGTCCGCTGGGTCGGAGCACCCCGCACCTGGCAGAAAATCCACCCCTCCATGCGGAGCGAGGTCAAAGGCATGGGCCAGACCGCTCCCTTGGACATGTACGTTTCAGTCTTCGAGTCTGATTTGAACGAAGATTCGGTAGAGGAGCGCTTTGGTTCTGTCTGGGGAGTGACCCCGGAGAACGAAAAAGGCTTCCGCTACGAAGGTGAGGACGCCCGTCCCATTCGCCACCAATCCAACGGATGGATGCAGCACCAGCTCGAGTCCATGGGCTTGCAAGTTCACGAGTACCGCCCGGACATCGACACTTTTGTTGTCACCGGAACAGTGGCGAGCGTTGGCGAACTGACCCAATTGGACTTCGTTCAGTTCATCGAGCCCATTCCCGTCGACTCGCTGTACGCATCCGCAGTTCATGACGAATCTATCCCCATGATCATGGCGGATGAGACCCGTGCTTCTTATGACGGCTCCGTGAACTCCGTGGCCCAGGTGGGTCTGGTGGACTCTGGAGTGGAAACGGCCCACACCGATATCGACGTTTTCGGTTGGGGTTGGAACTGCACCACGGAATCWAGCCCGTGGGATGACATCAGTAATGGTTCTGGCCACGGTACGCAYGTGACCGGAACCATGCTCGGCAATGGCGATGCCCAGCTGGACCACACCGGAGTGGCACCGGGCTTGGCTACTTGGAGTTCCGATCAGGGCCTCTTCAACTATCGCCGCTTCCCGAACCCGTGTGCGAACTCACTTTCTACGATCGTGAACACCATGAACACGCCTGTCGGCGCTGGTACGGTTCCCCACGTGGTCAACAACTCTTGGGGCAGCACTCTGGCCGGCCAGGTCGTTCCGACCGGAACCGAAGCGGACGCACGTACCGTTGACRACCATGTCTACAACACGGGTCAAGTTTGGGTTTGGGCCTCGGGCAACTACAACTACCAAACCGTGGGCATCCAGGCTTCAGCCAAGAACTCGCTGACCGTGGGCAACTCGGTGGACTACAACGATAGTACCGCCGGAAACCCGGGCGAGATGTGGACCTCTTCGGGTCGCGGACCGCTCTCCGACAACCGTTGGAAGCCCAATGTGAACGCACCCGGGCGCTTCGTCAGCAGTGCGGTTTCCAACAACAACACGGGCTACGCTGCATACAGCGGAACGTCCATGGCCGCTCCCCACGTGACGGGCCTGATCGCTCAGCTTGTGGACCACCACAGCTTCTTGCGTGACCGTGAGCCGGCAGAGATCGCCGCCATCTTGATGGCGACTGCGCAAACCCACGACAACACAATTCTGACCACTGCTTCAAGCTCGCACTTGGACAACTTCGGTGCAGGTCGTGTCAACGCCTATCGGGCTCACTGGGGCAACTCCGATTGGAGCTGGAGCAGTTGGAGTCCCACGCTTAACTCAGGCAGCTGGACATTTGCCGACTTCACGGTACCTGTGGGCGCTACGAAATTGGTCGTTGTCTTGCACTACAACGAAGTCGCAGGTGGCGCAGGCGCTGGAACGGCTCTGGTCAATGACTTTGACATGTACCTTGATCGCGCACCCATCGACCCCGCCGGAAACGTCGGTGAGTACTCTGCCCAGCAGAGTTCGGTCGACAACACTGAGATTCGGGTTATCACCAACCCCGCATCGGGTGATTGGCGTTGGAAGGTTTGGCCCGATAGCACGACCTCCAGCATCAATCTTGGTTTGACGGTACTTTGGACCACTGCGGACCTCACCCCGACCAACACCGTAACGGTGACGGCATCGGATTCGTTCATTCAGCCCAACGAGCAAATCGACGTTGATGTCAATGTGGCCGCAGGCGATTACATCTCCGCAGCAACCCTCATCGACTTTGATGGAAGCTTCCGTACGATCCACTCCAAGTCCACGGACTTGCAGGATGGAATCGTTTCCGACCTGTCCCAGACGGGCAACTCCACGGACTACATCACCATGGGTGATGTTCGTCAGGGAAACAGCAAGGACGCGAGCTATCGTGTTTCTTATGCCACAGAAGGAACCAAGAGCATCTCCATGCAAACCACCTCGGAGAACGCCGCTCAGGTGATCCCGAGTGTGCAGGTCGTGGTCGACGGAACCCAACCGGGTGCTGTTAGCAGCCTAACTTCTCCTAGCCACACGATTGGTCAATGGAGCAACGATCCCACGGTTCAGTGGACCTGGAACGCAGCTACGGATGATCGCTCCGGCGTTTCTGGCTATGGAATCTTCGAGACCACGTCGGCCTCCATACCTGGGACTTTCCAGGATATTGGCCCCGTGTCAACCTACACCAGTGGAGCTTACGCAAGCTCAAACTCGGGTCGGTTCTTCAACATCCGGACCGTGGACAACTCAGGCAACTGGGATGCTCAGTATGTGTCCGATGGGCCGTATATGATCGATACCGTCGATCCTACCGACGCGACCTACTTGAGCTCCAACATTCCCCAGGGCAGTAGCTCCTGCGCTGGAACGATTACGGTTGACTGGAGCGCATCCATCGATACTCACTCCGGTGTGAATGGTTATGGTCTCTTTTGGAGCCAGGGCGCCACGGGTGCTCCGAGCCAGACGGTTGATACGATCGGCACTACGGATACCTTTGTGGTCGCCGCAGGTACTTGGTACTTGCACGTCATCACCCGCGACAATGCCGGCAACTGGTCGAACACCGCTGTGAACTTCGGACCTTTCACCATGACCACTAACTGTGGAACGGTGTACTGCGGTCCCGCGCTTCCCAACTCTACGGGAGGCTCTTCGGTGTTGAACGCTACGGGTAGCGATATCGCGAGCGACAACGACCTGACCTTGAACGCGTCGGGAATGCCCCTCAATAACTTTGGGTACTTCCTGGGCGCAACCAACCAAGGTCCGGCCATCATTCCTCCGGGAAGTCAGGGGCAGTTCTGCCTTGGCGGTGCACTTGGCCGCTTCAACGGTCCTAGCCAAATCCGCTTTACCGGTGGAACCGGAGCATTCTCCTTGGATGTGAACCTCACTGCGATTCCCGTGACTCCGGTGCAAGCCGTAGTGGCAGGTCAAACCTGGTCCTTCCARGCTTGGCACCGCGACCAGAACCCCTTCAACACCTCTAACTTCACCAACGTGGTTACCGTGTCGTTCAAGTAATACCTTGAGGCACTCGGGTTTGAGGACTCGAGACGTCTGAACGATTGAGTGGCAGCTGTCCTTTCGGGGACAGCTGTTTTTTTTTGATCCGTAAGTCCGGATCATCCGTGAGGATTTGCGCCAGGCGTTCCAAGCAGGCAGTTGCAGGTATCGTGCGGCTATTCGGACCCACAACCGAGGCCGTTTCTCGGTGAGGACGCCGGATTGTCGAAAGGTGCCAGCAACTGCTGGAAGGCTAGCGAAGCTAGCCGGTTGGACCGTCTAGCGTGAATCCTCTTGAATGATTAGGGGTAAGGTCACGGGCGACATGAATGGCATGACAACCTACTGGATTGCACGGTAGGCTCTGTGCGCCCCTTACCGGGCCACAAGGACCTCCAGCTAGCAATGAAAGTGATCAACCAGAGTTTCGTAAGCCGCACGAGCGCATTCCGTTTCCCGAAGGGACTTGGTCTCTTGCTGCTCGCGGCATTTATCTGTCAGGGCGCAACACTCGCTTCGCAGGAAGCGCCACCGACCGACGCGGTCCAGGCTGAATTGTTCGCTCAAGCCAAAAGGGAGCAGGTGGCACCGCTCTTTTTGGCCATTGAAATGGGGGACACTGAGGGGGCGTTGAGGCAAATCGAAGAGCTGTCTAGGATCTCGCGCTACTCCGCCTTGGAAGTGCGCATCAAGGGTGATCAAGCGCTGCATGTGGCTGCGCGGTTGGGCCGCTTGAGCATGGTCAAAGCCCTGGTCGAAGCTGGAGCGCCTCTGGCTACCCTGTCTGGGGCGAATACGTCTCCCGTAGGCGAAGCTATTGCCTACAAGCACCTTGAGACAGGTTCCTATTTGCTCGAAACCATCGAAGGGGCAGAAGATCGCACGCGAATCTCTCGTGACTGTATTCGCTTCGTTCAGGATCTGGCTAGCTTGCGCCTGGTCGTTGGCTTCACCGCCGATTTCGGGCCTACGGAGCAGGACCCTGGCTCTAGGATTCTTCTCGCTACGGCGGCCAGGTTTGGAGACGCGGAAACCGTGATGCGGGCCCTTGCTGCTGGTGCCGATTTCGAACCCTACATGGAGCTTTTGGGCTTCAGCTTGGTTGTCGCAGCGGGCAATGGGCATCTCGATGTACTTCAGTTGCTTATCGGAGCAGGTATAGACTTGGAAGATGGCGTTGATATAACGGGCACTGCGCTCACGAGGGCGGCGGCTGGGGGACATCTCGAGTGTGTCAGGGCTCTTCTACAGGCCGGAGCCGAACTAGAAAATACAGTTCACCTTGGAGGAACAGCGCTGCAGAACGCCGCAGCAAATGGGCACCAGGATGTGGTGGCCTTGTTGATCTCAGCCGGTGCTTCTCTCGGTGTGGAAGGGACCCGTGAGAATCAACTGGTGAACAGTGCGATCGAAGGGGGTTTGGAACTCTTACTACTTCGCTTGCACCGCCTTGGTTGGATTCCCAAGTCCATCGGATCTGACTTCAAAGGCACCGCTGCGCAGCACATGCTTGAGATAGCCGTAGAAAACCGGCAAGCGGACATGCTTCCCTTCATCCTGAAGCTTGGCGCGGACGTCAATTTGCGCTCCGGCTACCTAGGTCGCACCCCCTTGCAAAGCGCCATGGCCGTTCGAGGGAACGACGCTTGCATCCAGGTGTTGAAGGAGGCCGGCGCGTTATTCACGCACGACCAAAAGGATCTCCGGGGTGTGACACTGCTGCACTTGGCATCTAGGAACAACTACATCGGTGCGATGCGCGACCTCATCGTGGCCACAGCCGTGGTGGATGCTCGAGCAAATGATCAAGACGACCGTCGAACGCCCTTGCACATGGCGGTCATGGGCGATGACAAGGACGCTATCGTCACACTGACACGCTCCGGAGCCGATTTGAATGCATTGGACGCATTCGATCGCACACCGCTGTACCTGGCACAAGGCCGCATGGACGGGTCCAGCGTTCGAATCCTCATCCCAGGTGGTGCGGACCCCGATGTGGGTGGCGGCGACAACGAACCGCCGCTCTTCGAAGCCTTGCGCACCGGCGAAGCCTGGCGCACCGGCAAGGAAGAGAAGGTTCGGGCCCTGCTTGAGAACGGAGCCAACGTGAACATCCTGCACAAGGGTTACAGCGGCTTGCACGTGGTGGCCGAGGTCGGCGGTTGGGAGTTGGCTGCTTACATGCTCGACGCTGGGGCGGATCGCACCTTGCTGGACGCCAACGGCAAGACCGCCCGGGAGGTGGCTCTTGAAAGTGGCCATAGTTTGGTGGCCTACGTGCTAAAACCTGCCCCTTCGGACGACTTGATCCTCGCCGTGGGCACGATGGATTTGGATGGCATGCGCAAGGCCCTGGCCGCTGGAGCTAACCCCACCCAACCCCTCTCGGACGGCTCCACTCCGCTGCACCAATTCGCTAGGCAAAAGGCCAAGGGCATCGATGCTGCGCGCCTATTCCTGGCGGCGGGCGCCGACCCCAATGCTCTCGATGCGGCGGGCAACACCGCCCTTTCCGAGCTCATTGGTCCAGGCGCCGACAAGGAATTCATCGCGCTGATGGTGGAGCTGGGCGCTCGCTCCGGCCTCGGAAAGGAGTCCGCGTTCTCCCTCGCCCGGCGCCTTGGGGATCCCGCCATCACGGATCTACTTTCACAGCCGATCGGCATCGAAAGGGTGATGATTATTGGTCGGGCCGGCTTTGCTCACCCCGCCGAGCAAGCCTCACGCACCTGCGAAGCCTATGCGTCCCGTGGCGATTATGTGCATGCCTTGCAGTACGCTGAGATCGCCGTCGGGCACAAGCGTTGGAGCAGCAAATACCTGCTGTACCGCGGCAAGTTACGCGTGGTGACCGGAGACTATGAAGGCGCGCTCGAAGACTACAAGTTCCTCTATCGGTTCAAGTCGAGTTGGCTGGAAGCCCGCGTGGAGTACGGCTTGTTGGCGGTCGAGATGGGGGACTTCGAGGAAGCTATGGTGCACTTGGATTATGTGATCGCCCGCATCTTCCGCGCGCCCGATGTGAAACTTCACCTGGCGAGGGGACGTGCGCGTGCGGCTTTGGGTGACCTGAAAGGAGGACTGGAGGACCTGATCCTCGCCAGTGAAAACCCGCCCAGGCGTATGGACGTCCTGCGCCACCTTGGCATCGTACAGAAAGCTTCGGGGGATGACGCCGCAGCTTGCCAGTCCTGGAAAACCGCGGCGCAAGGCGGCGACTCGCAAGCCACCAAATTGCTGGAAGAGCACTGTAAGTAGCGGTCGCCTTTAGCCCGGATGTTCATGAAATGTCCGAGCTAGCGCTCCACCCAAAGCGAATCGCCTCGTTGCCCAGAGGGCAGCGAGGCGATCTGCTGTCGGTCGAAGAAACCTTCGATGGAGTGGGCGGAGTGCCCGGTTTACTCATCCGCTTTCCAGCTTGTGCCGTCCATGAACTCGACTTCGCGTACTGAAATTTGCACGGAGACGGTTTCTTTTGGCATGAAGAATGCGGTTTGTGTGGTTGTTTCGATGGCGCCGGATTGGACGAAGGCCAGCGGAGTTTGCGAATTGAATGTAGGGGCCGGATTGAGGCTCGTGAAGCTGTTTTTGATCTCCTTGTTCTTGTCGTCCAGGTAGATCATTTTGATATGGAGCGTGCGGGCATCCTTGTTGGCGTGACTGACCGTGCGCAGCAGCACTTCGGGGAATTGGGACTCGCGGTCCTTGAATTCAACGAACACAACCGAGACCGGTTGGGCGTGGTCAAACTCTAGTGTGGCTAGGGCTTGAGGCTGTGCAGATGAGTTCAGGAATGCAATGTTGTTGATCTCGAAGGGTATCTCGAGCTTCTCGGTAGAGATCAACTTGGCGGAGAGTTGACTAGGGATCTCGGGCGTGTTGAGGGTTGCATCGATCTCTTTGTTGTAGCCGTAAGAGCTGCTGCTCAGGATACCTAGCGGATCGCCGTTGGCTTTGTCAGGGGCCCAGGCAACCGTGAGTTCCTCGTCCTGTTCCAAGCGAATCTTCATGGAGGTGTTGGTGCCGATTTCCTTGAGCATGATGTCGAGGCCATCGATGGTTTGCTTGCTCGGTTTCATTTCGTCGAACGAAACGTGGAGGACCTGGGCCGGGCGATTGAGGTGGATGGTTCCGCTCAGCGAATCGATGCTCGTTGTGGATGCCAGCAGCCCCTTCAGGTCGATCTCGGTCGACATGGTGACCATGCCGCCCTTGCATTGTGGCGTGGACAGGCGACGCACGTCTTCGCGGCTGCGCAGGTCCTCGCCCATGTTGGATTCGACCGCTGAGACGGCGAAGGTTTCGAACATGGTGTCGTTCGCCAGGAACGCAGCTTCAGGCATGCCGATCGCTCGGGCCGTCAGGTGTACAGATCCCACCGCGTGGGGAGCTTGTTCCTCGAGCTCGCTTACAAGGATCAGGAAGGGGCCTGCAAACGCCGCTGGGGTCTTTCGAGCGTCCGTGGTGAAGCCGATGGTGAATTCCTCAGGTCCCATGGCGAAGGGGCCCGGGTATACAGGGACCAGGCCCATTTCGGCGCTGATGCGCTCGAGGGCCTCGATCTTGGAAAGTCCGAGGATTTGGGTTTCGGGGACCGCCGCGAGCTCACCCTTGAAGGAAGTCGCATCTAGCGTGAATCCTGCTTCCCCCGTGATGTGCTCGAGGATATCGAGGGCACTGCGCCCGTTGTTTTCTTCCTGGATGACGAAGCAGGCCTCCAGCTCAGATTCGGAGAGGGCTTTGGTGGCGTCGAAGTGCGTTCGTGCGAGCGCAATTTGCTCTTTGGTGCCCCCTTGGGCGTAAATTGCCGCTTGTTCATCAAAAGCGGCCTGGATGCTGTCGCCGAGTTGATCAGCTAGGGCCTGTGACATGGCCTCGCCCAGGCCGGAGCTTTGGCCGGCGGGGGTGGTGGTCAAAACCCTTGAGATCGAGGGTTCTGCGGTGATTGAAGCCTGCTGGGCGCCCTGGTCAGAGGGGGCGCAAGCGAACAGGCAGGGCAAGGTGATGAATAAGTAGCGCATGTTTTTCCGGGGCCTGGAATACTTTTCCGGCATGCCACATGTTTCGGGCGCTGGCCTCGATGGCTTGATGCTCAGGCACCCGCGGGTTAGGAGAACGTGGAAAAACTCTCATGGCTGGGATGGAGCCGGAGCGTTTCGAAATACCCCTGGGGGCCCACGGTGGGGGGGCGGCGCAGGGACCGGCTTGCGGACCCTTGGTTTGCGCGTCCAAGACCCCGATGCAAGCCAAAACTTTCGTCAATCGGTAAGGCGTTGGAATCCCTTGATCCCTGACAGATTTTCCCGCCCAGCATTGAAGGTGCGCGTCTGCGAGCAGATCATCGGGGACTCGCTTCCCCCAAGGCGATTTACCCGTTTCCGTTGCTGACCCAAAAAAAGAGGTGCCCGTGCAAGTCTCGCCCGCCGACTCCAAGAAAGAGATGTCCGACCCGAATAGGATGCAAGCCGCTGATGCGCTCATCCACTTAGAGGCTGTCGACCCCCCCGCGGATCTACCCGATCCCGAACTTTCCAAGAACGGCGAGATGGTCCTCGAGCGGCGCTACCTCAAGAAGGAGCCCGAGACCGGTGAGGTCATCGAGACCCCCCGCCAGTTGTTCTGGCGCGTGGCCTCCCACGTGGCGAAGGGCGAACTGGCCTTCACCGACAACGACTACGACCACGCTGTGGGGATCGCCCGGGAGTTCTACTCCTTGATGTCCACGCGCCTGTTCATGCCGAACAGCCCCTGCCTGATGAACGCCGGCCGGGAAATGGGCATGCTCTCCGCATGTTTCGTGCTGCCCGTGGAGGATTCGATCGAAGGCATCTTCGAGTCGATCAAGTCCACGGCCCTGATCCAGAAGTCCGGTGGCGGCACCGGATTCAGCTTCTCTCGGCTGCGCCCCGCTGGCGACCGCGTGCGCTCCTCCGGGGGCACCACCGAGGGACCCCTGTCCTTCATCCAGGTCTTCTCCAAGGCCACGGACGCCATCCAACAAGGCGCCTTCCGCCGCGGCGCCAACATGGGCGTCCTACGCGTCGACCACCCCGACATCGCCCAGTTCATCACGTTCAAGGACGATCCCACCAAGATCAACAACTACAACATCTCCGTGGCGGTCACCGATCGCTTCGTCGAGGAGTTGCGTGGCGAGCCCACCAAAATCCACGAGGTCAAGAACCCGCGCACCGGCGTCTGGAGCCAGCTCGAGAAGAAGGATGCCGAAGGCSTCAAGACCGGTGAGTTCTGGACCGTTTCCGAGCTATGGGACGTGGTCATCGAGCACGCCCACAAGAGCGGCGAGCCGGGCCTCCTGTTCATCGATCGCATCAATAAAACCAACCCTATTAAAAACGTGGGTCTGATCGAGGCGACGAACCCCTGTGGCGAGCAGCCCCTGCACGCCTACGATTCGTGCAACCTGGGCTCCATCAACTTGGGCCTGCTGATCGGGGACGAGGGTGGTCAAGCCGCTTTCGATTGGGAAACTTTCAAGTCGGTCATCCACACCACCACCCGCTTCCTCGATGACGTCATCGAAGTGAACCGCTACCCCCTGCGCGAAATCGACAACATGTCGCGCTCCACCCGCCGCATCGGCCTGGGTGTCATGGGCTTCGCGGACGCGCTCTACAAGTTGGGCATCTCTTACAACACCACCGAGGCCTGTGACTTCGGCCGCGAGATCATGCGGGTCATGGAAGAGGAAACCCACATGGCCAGCGAGATCATGGCCGAAGAGCGCGGCGTCTTCCCGGCCTGGGAAGGTTCCGAGTGGCAGGAACGCGGCCGCAAGCTGCGCAACTCMTACACCACCACGATCGCGCCCACCGGCACGATYTCGATSATCGCCGACTGCTCMGGCGGYATCGAACCCATGTTCGCCCTGGCCTTCCAACGCCAGATCATGAAGGACACGCAAGGYCGCCCGACCATCATGCGTGAGCTGAACTACGTGTTCGARAAGGCTGCCAAGGACGCTGGCTACTTCAGTGACGACCTGGTCGACAAGAYCTTCGAGGAAGGCACCGTCGCCCACATCGACGCCATTCCCCAGGAGCACCGCGACCTGTTTGTGACAGCCCACGACATCGAGCCCGAGTGGCACATGCGCATGCAGGCGGCCTTCCAAGACCACTGCGACGCGTCGATCTCCAAGACGATCAACTTCCCGAACAGCGCCACCGTCGAGGACGTTCGCACCATTTGCGACCTGGCCATCGACCTCAACGTGAAAGGCGTCACCGTCTATCGCGACGGTTGCCGCGAGATGCAGCCCATGGCGCTGAAGAGTGCAGACAAGCCTGAGGCAGTTGAAGAGCCCACCCTCGGCGGCGCCCAGCTCAAGCCGGTCAAATTGCCCGAGATCATGAGCTGCTTGCGCATTCGCCAAATGACGCCCTTCGGCAACATGCACGTGAAGGTTTCCGTTGACCCCATCACCGGCCACGAACGCGAAGTCTTCGCGCAACTCGGCAAGGGCGGCGATGTGGCCAACTCTGACCTGGAAGCCATCTGCCGCATGCTCAGCCTCTGGCTGCGAGCCAACGGCAGTCTGCAAACCGCCATCAACCAATTCTCCGGCATCGGCTCCAGCCTCTCTGTCCCCACCAAGGATGGACGCATCATGTCCCTGGCCGACGGCCTGGCCACGGCACTCAGCCGCTATCTGGAAGCCAAGAACCTGAACGGTTTGGAAGCCCTCCTGCTCGGCCGCGTAGGCCTGGACGGCAAAGCCGGTCCCACAGCCGGGGGCGTTCCCGTCTCCTCGGCAACCTCCACGCCCGCCGCCCCTAAAGGCCCCAGCAAGCCCCCCCGCAACGTGGGTGGCTACAAGATCAAGTGCCCCACCTGTTCCGGCCAACTTGCCTTCCAAGAAGGCTGCGTCAAATGCCACGGCTGCGGCTTCAGCCAGTGCTAAAACACAGCTAACCTAAATACAA
>JAESRM010000113.1 GCA_016764635.1 Planctomycetota bacterium | reverse complement strand
GTGGGTTTAGAATCGGCCCAATGAAACGAGGACCTTTTTCGAGTCGAATGCGGTTGTTGCGCGGGCTGGCTGGAGCCTGCCTGGCGGGGGTTATATTGACCGCTTGTGCAGGCGCGGGCTTCGAGGGCGCACCGCCTCCGGAGTGGCAAGATCCTGCTCTCCAGCCGAATCAAGTGTGGACGACGGACGACGGCCAAGGGATCGAGCTGGCCTACAACACCTATGGTGTGACCCAATCCGGCCAGCCCGCGATCCTCTTCCTGCACGGGTGGTGCGAAAACCGGTGGTTCTGGAAGCCCACCGCGACCGCGTTGCAGGAGCGCACTCTCTGCGTGACCGTGGATCTGCCCGGCTATGGGGACTCCAGCGATGCCGGCGCTCCGGCGGATCCGGTCGTGTGGGCCCAGCGCTTGGCGGAATTCGCCATGGGCGTGCACGACGGTCCGTGGGTCGTGGTGGGCCATAGCCTGGGAGGTGTTGTGGCCTTGGAAACCGCACGGCATCTACAGACCGCCGAGCGCGCCAGCGGGGTGGTTGTGGTCCACGGGCTCTACGACCCGAGCCGCGAGTTCGACAAAGAGATGACCCAGGCGTTTGCCGCGTCCATGCAAAAAGACTTCACCGGTCAGATCGATGCGTATGTCAACGCTCTCGTTCCGCCGCGCTCCGCGGGCGCGCTCTCCGGTTGGGTGGCGAATCAGATGAAGGCCACCGAAGCGAACGTGGCCATCGCGGGGCTGGAGGCCTTGGAGGGCTACGACCTAATCACTTGCCTGAAAGCGCTGAAGGTCCCCGTGCGCGCCATCAACGCCGGCATGCGAGCCACCAACCGAACAGCCAATCAACGTCTGATCGCTGATTTCGACGTGTTCATCCTGGAATCCATTGACGGTCCAGGACTGGATCTCATGCTTCAAGATCCTGTAGGCTTCCGCGCCTTGCTGGACCGAGCCTTGCAGGAATTTTCCGCGCCCAGCCAAGAGTAATTCGCCATGACGAACCCCGAAGACCCCCAGCCCGACGATCAGGGCCATCCCTCCGATTCTTGGATATCCCTCGGATTCCAGCAGCTGCGTGACGGCGACTTCGAGGATGCCCTCAAGACCGCCCAAAAGGTGGAGGAGCTGCGCGCCTCGGCCGCCTTTGAAATCGCTGCGCAGGCCCACGCCAATTTGGGAGATCCCGAAGCGGCCTTGCAAGTGCTCGAACGTGGTGTGCGCGAAGCGCCCAATGCGTGGCCTAACTGGCAGCTACTCGGCAATCTGTACGCCGATGCGGGTCGCTTCGACGACGCCGAAAACGCCTATCGCGACGCCCTGCAATGCGCGCATGTCTGGCCCGAATCCGTGCACCTCAACCAGGCCATCCTGTTGGGACAACAAGGCAATCACGACAGGGCTCTGGTCGCTCTCGATGCGATCAAGGACGACGACCTGCTGTTCGAGCTCGCTTCAGCGCGCATGAACGCTTTGTATTGCGTTGAGAAAACGGAGGAGGCCTTGGCCCTGGCTGAAACCATCCTCGTGAAGGAGCCCCAAAGCGCCAGCGACGAAGACGCTTGGTACTTCATCTCGGTCATCGACATGCGCATTCGCATGGCCCAGGGCCTGTCCGCCCAAGAGGTTCGCGATCGCGCCTTGGCCCTGCTGGTCGAATACCCGGAGAATGACCATGTGCTCGCCCTGATCCGCGACACACGCGACGAGCGCTCCCGCGACTGCAAGTACTACCGCCTGGTCATTCAAGGCAACACGCTCGATGCACCCGCTTCCGTCGAAGGCTTCTACATACCCTACGACGTGGTCGCCGAATCGGAAGAGGAGGCCATGACCTACATAGAGGAAGTCGAAGCCCTCACCGGTTTCAATCACCTAGAAATCGAAGAGAGTGAAATCCTCGTCGAGCGCTCCCGTGAACCCAAAGGCCTCTACCGCGCAGGCACGCGCACCTACTTCGAAGGTGGGGAGTAGGAGCGCTTCCAAATTGCACATCGTTTTGCTCCCCGGGATGGATGGAACGGGTGACTTGTTTGCACCGTTCTTGAGGGCTTTGCCCGAGGGCGTGGTCACGACGGTTGTGCGCTATCCGCGCAATGAGGAGCTCTGGTGGGCTGAATTGTTGCGCATTGTCGAAGGGGCGATTCCTGTGGGTGAGGATTTTTGTTTGGTGGCCGAGTCCTTCTCGGGGCCGCTTGCGATTGAGTTGGCTGCTGGCCAGCCGGCGGGTCTGAAGGCGTTGGTTCTCTGCACAAGCTTTTGCTCGAATCCCCTGCGGTGGGGACTGCGATGGCTCACCCGCTTGGCTCGGCCTCGATTATTCAAGTGCCGCATGCCGCGTGGATTTGTCAGGCGTTTTCTTTTGGGTCCCGGGGCTGCCAGCGAACTTACGGATTGGGCGCGCAGTGTGATGGCTTCGGTGGCGCCAGGGGTTACGGCAAGCCGCGCTCGCTTGATTCATTCCGTGGACGCGTCCCCAGCGTTGGCGCGAGTCACGGTGCCCGTTTTGTACATGGAAGGCCGTGGGGACCGGGTCGTTGGAAGCCGGGGCTGGGACCAAGTGCAAGCGGCTCTACCCACAGCACAACACGCCATTCTCGATGGCCCGCACCTGTTACTTCAAAGGTTGCCTTCCGAGTCTGCGGAACGAATCATGCAATTCCTGGCCGATAGCGCTGCTCTGAAATCGTAGGCGCAGATGAAACGTGCACCCTGCGCATGAAGTTCGCAGGGGTGGCATGCTCGCGCGCGCGGGACATTTGCAAGGGGGGAATGGGCCCTGGTTGGCGCAGCGCACAGGGTAGAATACCGCGATGCCTATTGAATCGATCGATCACGTGCAGTTGGCCATGCCCGCGGGGCGCGAGGCGGACGCGCGTAATTTCTATGCCGAGTTGCTTGGGATCCCAGAGGTCTGCAAGCCAGCGAACTTGGCCGTGAATGGCGGAGCTTGGTTCGAGCGCGAAGGCTTGCGAGTGCACCTAGGAGTGGACCCTGACTTTCGGGCAGCGAAGAAAGCGCACGTGGCTTTCCGTGTGAAAGACTTGGCAGCCTTGGCCTCGGATTTAGAAGCTGCGGGCGTTGCAGTCCTGCACGACAACCGGCTGCCGGGCTTCGACAGGTTCTACGCCTCCGATCCCTTCGGGAATCGACTTGAGTTCATGGAACCCTGACTTTAGTGGACCGGGCATTCAGTAGATGTCCGTTCCGCTTGCTGAAGCCTCCTGCTTTAGTTTCCAGAACGCATGTTGCACCAACGATTCGCATTGCAGATTCGAGGACAAGTTTTCGGATGGATAGGCCGACATAGTCACCAGGACCATGGAAGAAACCGATCAGGACATCGCATCAGCCTTTGAAGTAGGCTTGATCATCGGCGTGAGTGCGCCGAATGAGGTTGTGGCATGGGCGGATACGGTGGTTGGTGGGGGCGAGTATCCCCCGGCATGGGTCATTCCGATCGCCTTGGCCCAGGAGACCGATCGCTTGGCGCTTTTGAAGTTGCTGCGTGTTGCGCCCGAACCGAGCAGCGAAGTCATGCGCTGGTGCTTGATTTGCGAAGCGATCATGGGGGCCTTGGATCAGAACACTTGTTCCTTGCGCCAGATTTCGTCGGCCCTGACCCATTGCAGCCTTCCGGAGTCCGAAGAGGCAGCCTTGGCCGGGCTTGAGACACGCTACGAAGCAAGCGACGCGGGCGAAGCCAATTGGGTCACGGTCGATGAAAGCTTCCTTGCCTACATCCAGGGCGTGATCACGGACGTTCGCATGGGTGACGAGTGAAGCCGACAATACCGAACCAGGTTTAGTTTATCTTATGACCATGGAAGAACCCGATTACGACGATCCTGAGGTGGATGAGAAGTGGTGCCAAGCGGCGCACGCGGAGGTGGCCGAGTATCTTGAGAGTGAAGGCCTGGTGCATGGTGGAGTGAGTGAATGGCCCACGTGGTACGTGGCCCCGATCATTTCGGTTTGGCCGGTGCGCAGCCTGAAGAATCCCGCGTCGGTCGGTTGGTGGGTTATCTATGGCGACATCCCGACGGATTACGTTTCGGCGGCCAATCTCAAGCAGCCTCGCGATGTCCTTCGGGCTATCGCTTGGCGCTGGAAGGAATATGTGGATGCAGTGAAGGGGGGGGCTCCGCCCGAGGACTATTCGATAGGGGGCGAGGACCCCGCTCCGGAGTTGCTGGCGATGTTGGAGAGTCGCGCAGGTCTGTTGGTCGAGATGGCTGCGGACGATGAGGTGTGGGAAGGATTCTAGGTTCGGTTGAAGACCTTGCGGGTTTGACGGATTGACTGTTGAATAGGGGCATGCTGCGACTTCTTTTCCTCTGGGGCGCCCTGTGCGTGTTCGCTTGCCAGGGCATTGCGCCGGGAACGCATGTGGTTCAGGTCCTCATGGCGCCTGGCTGAAGCAATGGTCGGCTCGCGGTCGTGAGCCTTGCGGAAGTCGCATTGCAATTGGATCTGGTCGTGCGGGTCGAAGTGGTGGAGATTCAGACCGCGGGTGCCAAGCCTGTTGGATTTCAAGGAAGCCCGACCATTTTGCTAGGTGGCATGGATGTGGATCCCGCCGCGCGTGGCAAAGTCAAAGAGGGCTACGGCTGACGCATCTATCCGGGTGCAAATCCCAAGACTCCTGGCGTGCCCAGTGAGGAAATGATTGAGCAGGCGTATCTGGACGCGGGCTGGATAGACTGAGCGAGGCTCGAGCGACGCGGGGACGGTGCGTCCTGCGCCTGCTCAACGGTTGGGGACTTACCCACAATATTCGCAGTCTGAACTCACACCCAAGCAAACGATGAGGCCCCAAAAATGAGCTCGACTACCTTCCTTCGCATCGCGAAAGTATGCGCGCTGCTTCCCCTGCTCTCTGGGTGCTCGATTCTTGCACTGTGGATGATGACGGGGTGGGACTGGCTCCAGCTAGCAGGCTTCCTCGTATTGTTTGGCGSAGCCTTCCTATTCTTCGTCGGTCTGATGGCCCTTTTCTTGTACGAGCTAGAGCTGCCTGCCCAGCAACGGAACAGGCTATTGAGTTGGTGCCCAACCACGAAATGGATACTGGTCCTATTGCTCAATTGGCCGGTGGCGCTGGGTTGCATCATCGCTGCCGAAACGGAACAGGGACGTAATGGGTTCGAAGTGCGCAACGAATCGGCGGACACCATCGATGAGGTGTTGATCTACGGCGAGGGAAGCGTTGATTGTTATGAAACTCTGGGGCCCATACCCGGCGGCGGAGTTGCCGAGCAATCTTTCTGGCTTGGCGGTGAAGGCAGCGTGAGTTATCGGGTCCGAGTTGCGGGAGTGGAAAGGGTCGGGACTTTGATTGGCTATACCTGCACCGGCATGTCTGGGGAAGAGGTCGTCATGACGATTCATCGCGACCTGACGGTTACGGTGGAGCCTCAATGGTAGGGACCGATGGTTGGGTTTGCTCGCATCGAAAGGCCACGCGCTAGTGCCGCCAGCATGTTCTAGGGCAAGATCAAAGGGCCGATGCCCATGTACCACAGGGCGAAACCCGTTAGGGATCCGAGTGCGCCGGATACGACGAGTGCAAGGCGCTGGGTTCGCTTAACGTGGAGGATCGTGCGTATCACGGCCATGGCAGCGACGAGGGCGGTGAGAATCGACACGCTGTAGATTGGCCAATCCAGGTACAGGGCGATCTTGATCTCGTCAGACATGGGACCGTCCGATTCACTCAGCAACTGCCGACCCAGAAGGGCTAGGTTGAAAACCTGCCGGCTCCAAAAAAGGGCAAGCAGTACCGCCGCCAAACCCTG
Source organism: Planctomycetota bacterium (assembly GCA_016764635.1). Taxonomy (GTDB): domain Bacteria; phylum Planctomycetota; class UBA1135; order UBA1135; genus NORP259. The sequence goes on along the minus strand of JAESRM010000113.1, from coordinate 8,769 downwards.
GCCGCGCAATTCGATAGGCCCTCGTTTCGCAAGCTTGGCAAGCCAGACCAAGCCGATCACGCCCAAGCCCATATTCATGAGCGGTCCACCGACGGAAATCCAAAACGAGTGTTGCTCATTCCATCGCGCACCGCTCGTGTCCTCCTCAAGGAACCAGGACATCGATCCGAAATGCAGGGTCGTGGAATAACCCAGCGCTCTGGCGACCGCGATGTGCCCGCCTTCGTGCAAAAGGGTGCCCACGCAGGCCATGGGTAGGAAGGTGAGGAAGAGCCGCATGTATGCGGGGCGGGCCTCCTGCGGCGGTCGATTGGTTGAACTCACGATGGAGTATACCGAACGCTGATATTGCATAGTGGACCGCCAAATTCGGGCGCTACAAGGGTTGCGGATGTTGCAAAGTTCGGTACCTTGCTAGTGGGCCGTTCTTCCATTGCCATGCGGTCCCAGGAGTCAACTCATCTCGATACTATGAATCAGCTTGTTTGCGCTGCGGCCTTATCCGCGTGCCTCTTTTCCTGTAGTGGAAGCGTTTCGTCCGAAGTCATCACGGGTCCCGAGTCGCAATTTGTTGTGTTCGAGAGTACGGACCTACAAGGCCAATACCAAGTGGAGGCTGTGAGCCTGGACGGCACATGGAGATCTAATTTCCTGAGCTCAATACCGGGTCACCCTGAGGCGGCCGCCCAGGTGAAGCTCGCTTTGAGTGGCAAATCCCTAGCGATAGAAACCTCGGAGGAATGGTGGCCAGACAAACAGTGGTTGGTATTCAATGTCAGTGATGGGGAGTACCGGGAAATGTCCTTCGATACAAATCCATCCCGCGCCACATTTACGTTTGGGCCCCAGGGCAGCCTAGCGATTCGATCCGAAATTCCGAACTCGCAGCACCCGGCCATTCGTGCTCCAAGCGAATTTTACTTGCTCGACGCCGATGGCCGCAATCGGAATCGGTTGGGATTGGACACGGAACAGATCGACCTGCTTGGGTGGTCAGAAAGCGATGCACAAATGCTTGTGCAGGTTACGGAGTATCCTTCATTGCAGCAGTGGTGGCACATTCTTGACGGAAGCGGAAACTACTTGGCCGGCCCGATGGCAAGTCTCGAAGGTCCTTTGGCTTTAGCTGATTGGTCGGACACGCATTTGGCATTTTCGACGCCGGTTGAATTCCAAGGAAACCCGCGCATGTCCCTCCAGCAATATGAAAAAGCTAACGGGCAGGTGACCCAACTATTGCCGGTCAATGCGGATGTGCTCGACCTGGGGTACAGCAGCGACAGCCAGTTTTTGGCGGTAGTGACACGGACTTCGGGGTCCTTTGAGACCTTGCTTTCGTTCCGCATGGATCTCAATTCCACTTTCACGAACCTGACGAGCGCCTTGCCTGGGATCACCGATATTCGGTTACACGGTTGGACCGATTCGGGCAACAACTTGGCGTATTCCTACCGGCCTTATGAGGGGGGCCCCGAGTTCCTTCGCATCAGCGATGGTTTGGGGATTGGCTTGCCCATTGTGGATTTGGGTGTGGATGGATCGTGGATCGAAGAGGTCGTCTGGTCACCAGATGGTCGCTATTTGGCATTCACCTCGAGCTACCCGAAGGCCGATATGGGGGAGATTTATATACACGATACCCAGTCGGGCCAGGTGGTGGAGCAGGGGTTCACTTCGAACCAAATGGGCAGGTACGTGGGTCTGACTTGGGCCCCTGATTCACATATGTTTTTCGCAGCGTTCCGATCTGGGTTTGACAGCACCAATGAAGTGATTGCTTTCTTTCCGGGTGACATGGCGAATGGGCGGATTCTTGGCGAGAATTTGGCGGGGGGGAGTCTCCACGCCAGAGGGTGGACCGCATCGAGCTCGTACTTTATCCCTACCAGGGACTCGCGTGGAGTCGTTTGGATTCAAAAGGGCTCAGATGCAAGTCGTGAGGGATTGGTCTACTCGGACTTGGATCCCCAGATTCAGTCCCGCGTACTGTCCTCTTCCTGCGGCCAGTTTGAACACGGCTCCATACGTAGCTTTTGGGTTCGTTGATCAGGCGGTAAGCCGACTCATACCTAACCAGGTTCGGTATTGTCGGCTTCCCGTCTGATAGATGCTTGCGCGCGCCGCAATTCGGTGGTGTCGCCCAGTCGTTCCCATTACTCTGTTGGGGAGCCATCGTTTTCGCATGGCCGTAATATATAGGACAGATGGACCATGGAATTATTCGCGATAGCTGCGCTCGTGCTTTTGGGTGCGATTCTCACAGCAGTAAAGATGGGTTTAAGTGAAGTCGTGAAGGGGCTTCAAGCCATCTACGACAAACTAGACGAACGGGATTAGGCGGCCTCCATGGGGCTTTGACACTTGGGGCAGTTCATGCCCTTGAGTTTACTGCAAGACCGGCACTTCAGCGGAGGGCTGGATCGCCACGGGTTAGGCAGTGGGGCCAGCGAGGGCCGGGRTGGACTCGGGTAGGGGAGCCCAGGTGTCGGCACCTTCCGCTCAAGCAATGGTCTTAACGGGCAAGAATGCGCCGCATTGAGCATACTCATGGGGCCCGCACCTCTTTGGAAACATCGTATGTCTTTCGTCGTAGTCCTCTTCCTAATTTTTGCCCAGGGGGAATCCCATAGGTTTCCATCCAAGGGATTTTCCATTGAAGCACCCACGCAAGGCTGGACCGTGGATGGGGGCGAGCCAACGAAGGGGGGCTTTCGGGTGACCCTCAAACCTGCGGGCGGGGCAGCTAGCGTCGGAGCTTCCGTATTGTGCGCGCAGGTACCCCAGGGCACGTCGGCGCGGCAGGCCCAGAAGGGCACCCTGACAATCATCGCCGCGCGTGGCGAATATGGCAGTCACGAAATCATCGGGGACACCCACATCGCTGGATTCGAGGCCCCCGGCATGTGGGTCGAATGGCAATCCCCCGAGCTGGGTACCGTCCGCGTGGTCATGCGTCATGTGGTTGTGGGACAGCGCGCTTACTTGATGCAGGGTCACGCGCCGTTAGACCAATGGGCAACGCAAGCGCCTGTTTTTGATCGGATCTTTAATTCCTTCACGGTCATTGCAGGCAGCGATCAAGAGCAAATCGTCATGGATGCGGAACGCCTGGCGCAGCGCTGTGGAAGTGAATTGGACTGGGCCCAGGATTGGCAGGCAGCATCGAGTGAAGCCCGTGAAACCAAGCGCCAAGTGCTTGTTCTAGTGCGCTCTTACCCGGGGTTCGATTTGCCCGATACCAGTCGTTTCACCACATTCATGGATGAGGATGTTCTCGCGTTGGTCCGTGCGGAATTCGTTCCCCTGCGGCTCACTTCCGACATGCCTGCGCCCATGCGCGCCCAAAGCGCCTMCGRWMTNTSAYMCRCCRSTTTTNNCWTGRYSNNGWTGSYMWKTGATCCGGATGGAACAGTGCAAGCGAGTACTCCACACTTGCAGCCCGAGGCTGTTTTGCCGTGGCTCTGGAAGCAGCTGGCAGAACCACTCGAACTTCCCGAGGGCACTGCCGTTGACCGTCTCCGGGTGAGTCTCGATCGCGGGGACTTCGTGGGGGCCGAAAAGATCTTCGCATCTAGTTTTCCCGACTCCCATGGATCGACTCGCGTTTCGCTCTTACGGCAATTCGCCCGCTTGAACCGCCTGAAAGGCCAAGGCCCACTTGCGTTGCTTTACTTGGACATGGCAAACCCTACCGACGCGGATCTGCGAGCGCAGCTGGACTGTGCCCGCGTGGATATTCTCATGCGCGAAGGGCGTTTTGACGAGGGAGTCCGCGCTCTTGAACCCCATGTGGACGGCACCCGGGAGGTCCGGCCTAAGGCCCTGTACCTCATGAGCATGATCGAGCAGCAGCGGTTGGGGACTCGGACGGCCCGGCCTTGGCGCGATCGCTTGGTGATCGAATTCCCGGACAGTCGTTGGGCGTGGTTGGCTGCGGYGTTCATCCGGTACGAGGCCCTGCTGCCTTCGACCCCCCCGGGGGAGCGGCTCGGTTGGCCGCGTCCTGAGGTTCTGCGTTCCTTGCTTTCCCCAGGCAGCGCCCCACGCATTTCTTTGCGACCCGGGGGGCTGGCGGGAACGGCCCGTGAATGGTTACTCGCGCAGCAACGGGAAGATGGTTCGTGGCCCAGCCCCACGGACTTGTACCGCGCCCAAGGAGTGCCGCCGCACCAGCGGGCCACGGCGATCAATGCCTTGGCAGCGCGTGCTCTACTCAAAGAGGGCAAGAGCTGCGAAGCCCAGGTGGAGCTTGCGCTGAGCTTCCTGCTCGAAGCAGACCTCAAACAGCGTACTCGGGAAGCTCCCACGGTCTACATGGACTACACGGCATGGGCGGCTTGGAGTCTTCTAAATCTATTGGCCGACGCGGTCGAAGTTGGGTTGGGCGAAGAGGTGGAGCTTGTGGCTTTCGCCTCCCGTTTGGTGGGGGATATGCAGTCGCGGGTGCGAGCCAATGGCGGGTGGAGTTATTTATTAGCCCACGACTTGGCAGGCAAAACCGCGTTTGAACAGTCGATTAGTTTCACCACGGCTGCCGTGGTGATCGGTCTGATTCGCGCCCGGGACATGGGCGTGGCCGTGCCCGAGGACCTGATCGCGGGAGGCTTGGATTGCTTGGAAGCGATGCGCACGGATGAGGGTTACTTCGCCTACATGCTGCGCCATCCGGGGAATGAACGCCAGAACACGGCTCCGGCGGGCAGCGCAGGACATGGGCCAGCGTGCGAGTTAGCGCTCTTTCTTGGGGGGCGTTCGAGCGAAGCACGTCTGAGCTTAGCCTTGGATCATTTGACAACCCACATCGGCGGTTTTCGAGCCGAGCTGGGAAAGTCACTGATGCACGCGGGCCCCGCAGCCCAGGGTTGCCACTACCTTTTCTTCGACTATCTGATGGCCGCCCAAACCGTGAAGAAACTGCCCTCATCCGACCGGAAGAAGTATCGGGCCTTGGTCACGGAATGGGTGCTGGAAGCTCGCCTGCAGGACGGCAGTTTTCAGGATACGCCTATCTTAGGTGCGACCTACGGCACTGCGGCGGCTCTGTTGGCATTGGATGCACTCAAAAAATAGGCGGCTGCCGAGGGGCAGCCGCCTACATGGAGCTTGAGCATTTGGGGCATGGCCCCGTTGCTTACTGCAAGACCGGCAATTCAGCGAAGGCCTGGATCGCGATGCGCTGGGCGATGCGACCAGCGATCTCTTGGATGCGTTGGGCCGGGATGGACTCGGGTGCGGAGAGCACGATGGGGACGCCGCCGTCGCCGGCCATGACCACGTCCGGGTGCAAGGGCACGGAGCCCAAGTTCTTGAGGCCGAAGCGTTCGCAGAGGGTGTCCGCGCCGCCCTTGCCGAAGAGGTCGACCACGGTGCTGAACTTGCCGTTCTCGTCGATCTTGACCGTGCGGGATTTGCCGCTGAGGGTCAGTTCCATGTCGGAGCCGGGCACGGCGCCTTCGACCTTGCCTTCGATGGTGATGCCGGCCATGTTCTCAACGATGCCGAGCATCTTGATGTTGACTTGCTTGAACATGCCGACGGCTTTGCCCACGTCGAAGGTGGAGACCGCTTGGGGCGTGGTGACCAGCACGGCGCCGGTGACCGGGACCAGGTTGGCCAGGGAGAGTTGGGCGTCGCCCGTGCCCGGGGGCATGTCCACGAGCAGGTAATCCAACTCGCCCCACTCCACGTCGTTGATGAATTGCTGGACGAGCTTGTGGACCATGGGGCCACGCCAGATGGCGGGTTGGTCCTCGGGGATCAGGTAGCCGATCGACATGGTCTTGACGCCGTGGGCTTCCTTGGGAAGCAAACGCACGCCGCCCTCGCGCGAGACCTGCTCCGGTGCACCCTTCAAACCCATCATCATGGGAATGTCCGGGCCGTAAACGTCGCAGTCGAGCAGGCCGACCTTGGCGCCGGTCTGGGCCAAAGCGCAGGCCAGGTTCACGGACAGGGTGGACTTGCCCACGCCGCCCTTGCCGGACGAGATCGCGATCACATGGCGCACGCCGGGGATGCCTTTGGCTTCAGCCAGGGTCGGAGCCACCGCGGTCATCTCGATGTTGACCTCGGTCACGCCAGGAATCGCTTCGAGCAATTCGCGCGCCTCTTTCTCCATCTTTTCCTTCATCGGGCAAGCGGGGGTGGTCAGGTTGATGGTCACAGTGACCGTGCCGCCCTCCACCTTGTTGCTAGTGATGAAACCCAGGGACACGATGTCCTTGTGCAGGTCGGGATCGATGACTTGACGCAGTGCGTCCAAAACGTTGGCTTCTGTAGGTTGGCTCATGATTCGGTTCCTCTTACGGGAGCGGTAGAATAGGCCAGCGGAGGGGAAGGGGGAACCAGCAGTCCACCCAAATATTGGCCAGGATCAAGGGCAGCGGCCAGGGCRCCCGAAGGAAGCCCCAGCCGCCCTCAAAACCCACTCTAGGCCCCGTTTCCTAAGCTGATTTCAGCAGGGGCGCTTCCGACGATTCCCCAATCCCAGCCGCCACCGGCAAATACGCCCGCCGCCGCTCCGTGATCCAGCAGACCAGGGCCCCCAGAACACCAAAGCACATGATCGCCAAGGGCCAAATCCAGAGGCGTGGCCCGGTAGCTCCGAGCCGCTGGAGCCTCCGCCGCATGACCCAGGCTAGGCCGGTGAGCAGGAGCCAAAAGGGGATGCTGCGCCAGTCCAGGCTAGGGCCGATCCAGGCTCTAACAAATCCTGGCGGAGCGCCGTGCGAGACATGCCTCTCGTAGCTTAACGCCGAATTGCGGTAGAACGGAGGTGGCATGTATCCGCCTCGGGTCATTCCGAAGGATCCGGGCTGCAAGGCTGGGACCGTCAGGGCGCTGACCCCCAACCGCATGGCTACCCAAAATCGCTCCCGAATGGTTTTGGCAGTAAAGTCATGCGCAAACAGCACCGATCCGTTCTCGTCGTGGACTTCTTGGTGGACGCCGAAGAAGTTGAGAATCTCAGGCAGCGCCAACCCCGTTGTGCCTTGGCCAAATTGGGGATTCATGCTTTTGGCGTGCCGGTCCTGAATCCACTGCTCCTGTTCTTCGCTAAGGGCAATGATAGTTCGAGAAGCAAGGTTAAGGGCGGCGTGTTTTCCTCCGGAGGGGATGAATGCGAGGGGGCCTTCTCCCGGAATGCTAGCTCTGAGACGCTTTTCAAGATTTGACTCGGGCGATGCCCAGCGCGTGAAGACATAGCCATCCGGCAAAGGGACTTGTTCGTATTGCGGGGAGTCGCTAGTTAGGTCAGCAACCCAAATGGTTTGGTCCACCGCATCACCAACCCAGACGGCGCCGTCCTCTCCCAAGTGCACGAACACATCTTCGGAGAAGGGTTCACCTTTGCGGTCCAGTACCCACTTTCGGCTCTGCTTGGCTCCCGTAGAAATGAAATGGCTAACGCGGCCCTTTGGGTGGCCCGCGTGCACTCTCAAGAGGGTGAACGGGTCGGTTTTGTTTCCCCAAGCCTCATCTGCTCGCTCGGTGTGGATCGCCATCGAGAAGAAGTATTGTTCGATCGGGAACTCAGCCAAGCGCTTGAAGCGCACAGACATCGGTAAATCGATTTGCTCTCCAAGTTCGTGGGTCCCGGGGTCGACCACGAAGTGGTTGTATGAATAGGAAGTTGTTCCCATAAAAGGAGTCGTGCGAACAAGAACAGGTTGCCCTTCTTTGTCGGTGGGACGACTCGTGGCGATGAAGAACGATCCATTGCCGTCTGTGGCGACAAAACTCGACTTCACCACAGACAAACTCATCCATGAAGCGATGCGGGTGACTTGGTGCCAAGGCAAACAAACCCCAATGAGCAAGACGCCGATAGAGATGATTGCGGGCTTGCGGGTCGGCGTGTCCCGATCGAATCCCGAGAGGAATGCAAACCAGGAGCCAGTCAGGAACAGCACGCTCCAAAGGACGTAATTGATGGGCGACATCCAAGGCTGCTCGCCCAGTGAAAACCTCAACCAAACAGAGGGGTCCCTACCAAGCATGAGCATCATCAATGGGACCGTGAGGAGGAGCCTCAAGATCAAGGGCAAATGCAAATGAGCTAGGAAGAAGCTCACCGAAAAACAAGGAAGAGCGATCGAGCCAGCTGCCACCCTTGGTGCCCCCAAATTCCAATACTCCGCCGGGAATGGACTATCTCCGAAGAACGCCACGAAACACCAAGGCAGGACAATCCAACCCAGCATGACCGTAAGGAACCAACCCAGCTGTCCGAAGAACAGGGAAGCCGTTGGCGTCGAACGTTGATAAAGGTAGTCACCGAGACCTCTAAGCTTGTCCTGGGATCCAGCCACCCAGCCGAATAGACAGCCCAGGAATGCGTAAATCAAAAGGGGAGACAAGCCTGTCGAAAAGGCGGGGCGCAAGTTTGAGCCGGAAGGCGCGCCCGGGAAAACAAAAGCGTCCTCATAACCCACTCTAAATGCACTGGGCGTGACCAAGACCAAGCCAACGAACACGAACAGGTAAAGGATAATGGCGTTCTTGCGAAACAGTGCGTGCGCAAGTGAGCCTGTTGCGTGGGTGGGTGCTATCGGGGATGACATGGAATTGAAGTCGTTTGGAATGGTCGATATGGGTGTCAAACAGGATCGTTGATAAGGACAGTGGCAGGCTCGTCTTCAGCCTTCGCAAGCGGATAGAACGCGCGCTTGGATTCCATGGCGAGTTGCAAAATGCAGGCCAATGGGCCGAACGCGAGTACGGCTATGGGCCAGAGCCAGAGGCGCGCGCCGCTGGCACCCTGTTTGA
>JAESRM010000234.1 GCA_016764635.1 Planctomycetota bacterium | reverse complement strand
CGCGGCGGAATGTTCGCGGAAATCATCGGAGACTTGGTACACGTGGAAGAGCACGCCGTGCAAATCGCATTGGCCGCACGCGGTCCCCAAAACCTATGCCTGGTCAGTGATGCCTTGCAAGGTGCGGGCACGGGCTGCGAGGTCTTTCACTCCCATGGTCGCCAGCACATCGTCAAGGACGGTGCGGCCTACTATCCCGCGGAAGGCCCGGATGGTGAACCGCAATTGGCCGGGTCCGCATCGAGCCAACTGCAGATGGTGCGCAACCTGACCGGCCGCGGAGTGGTTTCCCTAGAGGAAGCCCTCACGATGGCCTCCGAAGCGCCGGCTCGAGCCTTGGGACTTTCCCATCGCCTCGGCATGCTCGCCGCAGGTTACGCCGCAGACTTCATTGTGCTGGAAGGCCCGCAACTCAAGTTGGTCGAGGCTTTTGTCAACGGCAGCCCGCAGTTGCGCGCCCGCGGTCTCTAGCCACTTACCCCCGAACGAGGAGATAACGGCACCGGATACCTGTTATCCCCTAGTCACCAGCCGGGCTTCGTTCAGGAGTTCGAATAGGGCAGGGCCGTTGGAAACGACGGGTGAGTTCACTAGGCAGGCCGAGTCCCGGGGCGCGGCTTCTTGCGGTGAGCTGATGCGACACGCCACTTGAGGGCTCAGTTCAGCCCACTGGGAGGGGCTGAGTTCGCCTTCGAGCAAGGTCACATTGAGCGTGGTCTCCGGGCCCAAAATACGTGCGTGGGTCGTGTCCAAGGCTGCGATCACATCATCGCGGGAGGGATCCAGTTGGGGATCGATGCGCAGGTTGAGGTTCACATCGTCGCGGCCGGATAGGACGCGTGCGAAGACCCTGAAGAAGTCGTCCAGTTGCACGCCGTCGTCGTAACGCGGCCAAGCCAGAATCTGCAAGACCTCGTCGATCGCTTTCACTTCGTCGGGTTGCATGGCGGTGGGTGAAGTTTGGGAGGCGCTTGGGGCGGATTGCATGGCGCCGGTTGGATTCGTTTGGGCTCTAGGCTCCGAAACCGTTGCGACCAAGCGCATGTCCCGATCGAACTTTGCCGCAGGGCGTGTGGTCTGGGATATGGCGACCTGCTCGATATTTTCGAAGCCCGCTTTGTGCAGTTCAGCGGCCAGGCTTTCCGGGGTCCAGCCCCATTTGTGTGTCTGCGGTTCGCCTTGTTCATCGACCTCGGGCGGGTATCCGAAGAGCGACAGCATGCCCAGGTCGTGGCTGTCTAACTCCGTTCCGATCAAAGCGATGCAACGTGTCAAGTTTGGAAGCTCCAGCTGCAATTTCCCGCCGGGCGCAAGCAAGCGGCGCCATTCGCGCAGTGCCGCGCGCGCTTGGGTCAGGGTCAAATGTTCGAACAGGTGGCAGGACTCGATCTCAATGCACGATGCGTCCGTGAGCATGGGAAGGTCGTGGGCCACCGCGACCATGTCCGGTTGGAATTGGGGATTCACATCCACATTCAGCCAGCCTTCGCGCCGGTCCGCTCCGCATCCAAGGTGCAGGCGAATTCCGCCTCTTTCAGTCGTTTGAGGGGTTTGCATGGTGATTTCTCTGTTCTTGGAGCTCGGGCGGCTTGGGGCTCATCCGAATACTGGGCCTTTCACGGCTCGTGGTCCAGCGGCGGGGCCAGGGAGGGGATAATGGGCCCCATCCCTGATTCGAACCGGCGCTGCGATAGCTGAAGGGGGTGCTGGCCCGGGGTCCCGTAGCTCGGAATTTGACCCGGAAGCGGGGTCCTGAGGGGGAATGCCTGCGGCGAGGGCAGTGGGCCCTCAAGGCTTTGTGGGATCGATTCGAAACGACAAATGGACCTCACCCATTAAGTAGGGAGACCTCGAGCATGTCTTACGATTCAAACGATAGCAGCGCGTCTGCGAACCACAGTGGCGCCAATGAGCCATGCACCCGCCGCAACGTCCTGATTTTGGGCTCCGGCCGCAGCGGCACCAGCATGCTCGCGGGAACCTTGGCCAGCGCCGGTTGGGACGTGGGGGACAACCCCTACCCGGGCCGTGAAGCCAACCCGAAAGGGTTCTTTGAGACCGAGGAAATCAACGGTATCAACGAGGCCTTGCTGAAGCGCAGTCTGCCCCCCGTTCCGGCCTATGGACACATGCAGCGTTGGCTCGCCCAAGCTCCTTCCGACCTGCAGGTCGACCTGCCCGAGGGCTTGCGCCAACGAATCCAGCGCCTTGGCGCCCGGCCCGGTTTCGCTTTTAAAGATCCGCGCTTCTGTTACACCCTGCCCGCTTGGCGCTCCGCCTTGGGCGAGTTCGGCACGATTTGCATATTCCGAGAGCCCGCCGTGACCGCGGCCAGCATCGTCAAGGAGTGCCGCAACGCGGATTACCTGGACGGCATGCACATGGACTTCGATCGCGCGGTTGGGATTTGGACTTCCATGTACACGCCCGTGCTCGAGAAGCACCGGCACCAGGGCGATTGGCTGTTCATGCACTTCGATCAATTGCTGACCCCGGAAGGCAGCGCCCGATTGGAAGCCTTTGTCGGAGCTCCCGTGAGCCAGGATTTCCCTGATGCCAGGTTGAGCCGCAGCAAGAGCTGCGATCCTGTGCCCCTGGAAACAGCCCAGCTTTATGGGGAACTTTGCCAWTTGGCGGGGTACGCTGCGGAGCCCATCGAAGTGCAACAACCGGAAGAATCCACCGAATATGAATTCGACCTGACGGTTCTCATTTGCTCTTATCAGCGCTGCGCAACCCTCGTGCATTGCCTGGAGAGTTTCAGCAAGCAAACGGCGCCGGAGGGGTCCTTTGAGCTGGTCATTGTCAATGACGGATCCAGCGATGGAACCCGCGAAGCCTTGGAGGCGTACGAATTCAATCGTCCGGTGCAGCTCATCCACCGCGAGAACGGCGGCCTGTCCGCGGCGCGCAATTCGGGCCTTGAAGTGATGCGCGGCAAGCTTGTCCTGCTCATCAACGACGACACTATAGCCACGCCGACCTTGGTAGAAGCGCACATCGCCTCCCATCGTCGCCATGCCGGTCGCAAGATCGCGGTACAAGGTACTTTCGAACAACCTGACGCGGTGCTGGACAACGCGCTCATGCGCGTATTGGAAGAGAACACCCTGGTCTTTTGCTACGCCAGCATGGTGCCCGGTCAGTTCTATGACTGGAACCGTTTTTGGACTTGCAACGTGAGTGTGCCGACCGCAGCCGTGCGTGAGGTCGGTGACTTCGACGTGGAGTTTAGGCACTACGGTTGCGAGGACACGGATCTGGCATTGCGCCTCGATGCAGCGGGTTATTCGGTGTATTACGATGGCGGCGCTCGTGCACATCACGAGCATGTTTTGACCTACGAAGATGTGGAACGGCGCACGCACACCGTGGCCCAAGCTTGGGTGAGGCTCTTCAGGAAGCACCCGCGGGCGCTCTTGCACCCGGACTGGGCCTGGGTCAAGAGCATGTCCGTTCGCGAAAACGAAAAGACTTTGGCCCTGCAAAGCACCTCCCGAAGTCAGGTGGAAGCCGCAGTGGCCCAGTTGTCTACGATGCGCCTGCACGCCCTCGAATCCCTCGGCAGCGGTCAACTTGCCCTGGCCGACAGCATTCGCACTCAGCTCACAGTTTGCCTTCAGGCCGTGCACCGTCTCTGGTGGATGGAAGGCATGAACGCCGGCCTACGGGAGTTTGGCTACGAGTCTTTCGACGATCTACAGCCCTTCCCCCTCGGCACCAACGCATCCGAACGAGTCCTTGCCTGGCCCCGCTACGACAGGAACGATGACTTGGAACGTCTCACGCAAACCTACGGACCCAGCCTGCTCAACAGTCAAAGCGTATGCCTATGCCTGCGCCACGACGCGCAGAGAGATGGCCCTTTGGACCAAGCGGTCGCTCGCATAGAAACCTGCTTAGCGCCACTACTCCAACCGAACTCAGGGCTTGAAATACTCCTGGTGGACAATCCACTGGACGAGGTCGAAATCGGCCGTCTAGGCAGCGCGGTCGACTGCATCATCGACCTGGCCGCCCGCTCCGAACCCTCTCGCAACGACTTTTTTGGCCGCCTGGGCCGCACCGTCGTCTCCCAACCCGACGACATGCTGCACGCCCTAGCCAGCCGCTGAAACACAGCGAGGCCATGTCTAGATTGGGCTCTATGAACCCCGGGAGCTGTAATATGATGCACTCCATGTGGAGGAGTGCATTTAGAATTTGGGGAATTGCGGTGGGGCTGCTCTTGCTGTGGCAAGCGCTCAACTTTTGTCTATTGACTGAGTTGGATGCTGATGTCTTTGGATTGAGATCGCAATATGCGGCGAGATTTCAACTGGCTGCTGGTTCCGCGGTGGGTGCAGGTTTGTATGGCATAGGGGTGGTTGGCCTAGGCGGGAACGCACGGTCCAGGATTTTTCCAGTTATCGCAGTGTTCTTGCTGGCTTCAATCTACGGATACCTTCGGGCTTTATACGGTCCGGTCTTTGAGGTCGATAGCCTCCCCAACATGGATAAGTGGGGTGGGGTCTTGCCGTTCCGCATGGAAATGGTGCCTTTCGCAGGCGCGCTGGGCCTTGTAGCGCACCTCGTATTCTTTGTTGGGCTTGGTTGGATCCACCGCTCACCAAGGGTGGAACCGCCTGGCATAGCGGTGTAGGGAAGGAGAATCCCATTCCCGCGATTGGGGTTTTCTAGGGGGCCGTAAAGGAGCTCAGGTTGGCGTGGAATGGGTCGAAGGATGGGGTAGGCCGCTTCCCKGACCTGTTGACCCATCGTGATTGCCCTCCTATTAATAGCCAAGATTGCGCTGACCGTTTCCTTGGCGGTGGTTGCCAAGAGTGACGCCGTTTCTGGTGTGGACCAGCGCGTCGACTTGTCGGGTGTGTATGCACAGCCGGCGGAGGCGGTGGGGCGCGAGTTGAGCTTCTACGTTCAATTCGATGGTTTGCAGGAGGAATGGAATCCATTCGGGACGGGCTTCGCGGCGCAGAGCCATTTGCGGGCGCGGGTTTGGAGTGATAGCCAGAGGCTTTGGGATCGTTTTGATTTCAGCAACCCGAGAGGGGAGGTGTTCGTACGCCTGGGGACGCGAGCCGCGCGCACATTGGTCGGAGCGCAGCGCTATCAACGCCTCTTGTGCGTGGGCAAGGTTCGTAACCTTCGTTGCGGGCGCCCTTGGATCGATGTGACGCGCGTTTATGTGGCACGCCACTCCGTTTCGGAAGGCAGCCTGCTGCACGTCATTCGCGGCGCCGAACTGCACGCGCGCAAGGCCTATTCCATGGCGCGCGACGAGTACGCGCGCGCGATCACGACGGATTTGCCCAAGGCAGTGCGCCAGGACCTACGGGGCTTCATCGAAGCCTGCTACAGCAAGTAAATCCGAGAGCTTGTCAGGGTCCGAATCGTGTGTGAGTTGGGCCCCGGGCGGGGGTAATCGTCGGATTGAGTTAGGGCTGGGGATCTAAATTCGTAAGCTGTGATACTAGCGAGACCATCTACTTTGGGCGGTCTGAACCACTTGCGCAGGCTGCTACCCATGACCTTACGTTTAGGATTTCTATCTTTCTTCCTCCTGTTGGTGTTGGGGCTTGGGGCTTGCAATTCGACCTCAATTACAACCACGTTGGATGGCAATGTTGAGATGGTTTTGCCGACGCAGCGTTGCGGCGATTTTTTCATTGTGGATGCGTTGATCGACGGCATGGGTCCCTATCCCTTGTTGCTCGATACGGGGGCGGGGACTACGGTTCTTTCTCCCTTGGTTGCCAAGGCAACGGGGATTTCGAAGCGCATGGATTCGGTCGTGATCGGTGGGTTTTCAGCCACGGGTAGCATCCCGTGCAAAACGAAAAAAGTGGAGCATTTGAGTCGGGCGTTGGGTGTGCACATCGAGGGTATTTTGGCCTACGGAGTGTTTGAAGGCGTTTTGTTGACCTATGACTTTGCAGGAGGCGAGATTCGGCTGCGCTCTGGAGGGTTCACGGAGGAGGAACTGGCAGGGCCCGGCGTGGTGAACACCAGTGAAGGGACGCGGCCTTTTGTGCGTGGAACCGCCGGCGATGTGGACTTCACCATTCTGGTGGATACGGGCTCCAGTGGAGCCCTGGCGCTGAGCAAACTCAAACGCTTCGAGTTGGAGACCGCTCTTATTCCGACCAATGGGTTCATGCGAATCAACGGTCTCTTCATCGACAAGTCGGCACGCATGAAGGGTCATATGACGATTGGACCCATYGTWTTGGAGCGGCCTATTTTGAAGTCCGCRGCCACGGTGAGCACGTTRGGGCAGAAGGTGCTGCGCCATTTCGAGTTGACYTTCGATCAGGTCGCSCAYCGSATGCGCTTYAAACGCGTGCAGGGGRAACTGGGCGATGTGATYSAGACSCCTTCGATCTATGGGCTTGGAATGGTGGCYGCACCGCGCGGGGATCGCTTGATCGTTCGCCGGCTTTTCGAGGGAGGTGCTGCGCACAAGGCTGGCCTAAAAGTGGATGACGAGATCTTGTTTGTCGATGGCGAGTCGATCGCGGATCGCGGCTGCAAGAGCGCTTCCCTCAGATCGGCTGCCCCGCAAACTTTGCAGCTCATCGTGGAGCGGGCCGGCGAGACCATGACGATTCCGGTTGTGACGGCGCTGCTGGTGGAGTGAAGTTTCGGGCCGTGCGCGCGTGGGCCGTCCGCCCGCAGGAATCTAGTGCGCTTGGACCCAAGGGATTGGGCCCGGTGTGTTTGCCCTGTTTTTGCTGCAACCCAGGGGCTTGGGGCGGGTCTCTATTGGCCTGCGTGTGACTTCACCGCGGGGCTCGCACCCGTACTTGGAGTACCTGATGACTTGGAAGCATGAAGATCGATTTGGCGGTGGACTCGTGCCCAGAAGGGGTTGGCTGTGGGGGAAAATCCATAATTTGAGCAGCAAATGGTGCTCCAGGCCCCCCAGGGCGGTGGGGCTTGACCTTTGGGCCGCTCCTACCGATAATGGGCTAGGTGATCTAGATATTTATAAGCCAGGAGGGCAAAGTACTATGGTTTGGAAGTTAGCAGAGGCAAAAAACAAGTTCAGCGAGGTCGTGCGTTTGGCCCTTGAAGAGGGACCCCAGCGTATCGAGCGTCGCAATGAYGCKGTGATTCTCATCTCGGCGGAGGAATATGACCGGTTGGTGGAAGCGAAGCCCAAGAAGCTGAACTTCATCGAATTTCTGATGAGTGGGCCCGACATGAGCGAGCTCGATCTGACCCGGGACAAGTCACCTATGCGCGAGATCGATCTATGAGGGTCATTCTTGATACGTGCGTTGTCTCTGAAACGGTTAGGAAGGGAGGCAATGCCCGGGTGCAGGCCCTGCTGGAATCCCTGAAGCACGAGGAGACTTTCATCAGCGCGATTACCTTCGGTGAGATCTCATATGGAATTGGGCTGCTAAAGCCTGGTCGCAAGCGGTCTGAACTGGAGGCGTTCTTGATTCGTCTGGAGCAGGATTATCAGAGCCAGATTCTGTCTGTGGGCTTGGAAGTGGCCAGGGCTTGGGGGGACACGACGGCTGCGCTTCAGCGCAAGGGCAAAACACTACCCATTGCCGACGGACTCATCGCGGCCACTGCAATTTGCCATGGACTCTACGTGGTGACGCGTAACGTCAAGGACTTCGAGTTGACCGGGGTTCGAGTCATCAATCCCTGGGAGTGACCCTTGGCCTTGGGGGCGGCGGAGCTCGGGCACACTCCAGGTAGTGGCAGGGTGCCTCCACGGCTTCTAAACCATGTTTTTGTGGCAATTGCCGTAAGTAGGCTATCGGCGAAAAAGAGTTCGAAGTTTCCCGGCAACCTCTTGCCTTGAGGGCGGTCTAGAGAGAGAACATATCCATGCTGGTTGAATTGCACATCGAAGACTTGGCGCTGATCGAGCGGGCTACCCTGACATTTGAGGATGGCTTTGGGGTGATTACTGGGGCGACGGGGGCGGGCAAGAGCCTGCTGATCGATGCCTTGGGTTTGCTGCTCGGGCAGCGGGCCCGCACGGGTTTGGTGCGCAAGGGCGCCAAGCGTGCCTTGGTCGAAGGTCGATTTTTGGTGGAGCCTGGTGGCTATGGGCACTTGGTCCTGAATTGGCTTCGGGATCACCTGCCCACGGCATTGGAGGACTGGGAGGAAGAGGGCGGCGAAGGCACCCTAGAGCTGATCCTGACGCGTTCCGTGGCTGTGGAGAAACGCAGCCAAGCCCACGTGAACCACCGCCCCGTGACGCAAAAGATGCAGCGCGAGCTGGCCGGCCTGCTGGTCGAAATTCACGGGCAGAACGATCAACAGCGGCTGTTTGACCCGGAAGAACAATTGCGCCTGCTTGACACATTTGGCGGCTTGCACGACACTTTGCAGGGCTACCGGGAGCGGCGCGCGCGCTGGCTTCAGAAAGCGGAGCGACTGGATGGCTACGCCAATCAGGAAGCGGAGCGCCTGCAACGCTTGGACCTACTGCGCTTCCAGGTCTCCGAATTGATGGGCGCCGGGGAGGCGGTGCGCGACAAGGGGGCCCTTTTGGCGGAGCGTGCCAGGCTGCGCCATGCGGGTGGATTGGGCCTTGAGCTCTCGGGCGTGTCCTTTGGCCTCTTCGAAGCGGACGGCTGTGCCCTGACCGAGGTGCAAAAAGCCACCAAGGTGCTGGAGGGCTGGGCTGCCAAGGTTCCCGATGTGGAGGAGTCTTTGCAGGCCCTGCACGGGGCGGCGGCCTATATGGAGGACGCGAACAACCTATTGACGTCGCTCTTGGACGGGGTGGAAACGGATCCCCAACGCCTGGACGAAATCGAGAGTCAGCTGGTGGTGGTCGAACACCTGGAGCGCAAATACGGAACCGACTCCGCCGGGCTCCTGTTGCGCATCGAAGAATTGCAAGGGGAGCTGGACGAGCTCGAAGACCTGGAAGCGGGAGAGGGCGCGCTCCAGGAACAGGTCACCAAGGACTTCGAGGCCATGCGGCAATCCGCGGAGCGCCTGGGCAAGGGCCGCCGTAAGTTGGTCAAGCGCTTGCAGCAGGAGGTCGAAGCCGCCCTGGAGAAGCTGGGTTTGTCCGGCTGCCAATTCAGGGTCTCCTGGATCGAGGTCAAAGCCGATGGGGGAGCCGAATTGTCCGATTTGCGCCGCCGGTACAGCCTGCAAGGCGCCGAGAAGATGGAATTCCTGCTGTCCGCCAACCCGGGAGAGTCCGTGGGACCCCTGCGCAGCGTGGCATCCGGTGGCGAAATGGCGCGCATCATGTTAGCCCTGCGCGGAGCCCTGGCCGTGCGCCTCTCCACTCCGACCCTGATCTTTGACGAGGTCGACACGGGCGTGGGCGGCCGACTGGGCCCCGAGGTCGCCGATCACCTGGCGCGTTTGGCTGCACATCACCAAGTCCTGTGCGTGACCCACCTGCCCGCCATCGCAGCCCGGGCCGCGGGACATCTCAAAGTGGAGAAAACTACCGAAAAGGGACGCACCCACACGAATGTGGTGGCCCTATTTGGCAAAGGTCGGGAAATGGAGATTGCGGACATGATCGCCGGTGGTGGAGATCAAAAAACGGCCCTGGCGGAGGCCAGGAGGCTGCTTATGGCTTCTTCGAGCTGACCGCAGCCGGGGCACTGTCCCAATCCTCGGCTCCCCGCGTTCTGGATCTATWACCAGAGCGAGAAGCCRGCCGTTCYCCCATAGTCCCCGGCCCCAACGTAGGGTACGCTTCCCCCCCNGGCTCGGCCGGACCCCCTGCCATGGTGCTACAGGAACCCTTATTACTCAGCCCCCGACCGAAAGCAACGGTTTGGGGTGGAAGTGTGCTCGCGAAATGCCTCGATCAAGATCTAGGCGAGAGCGGACCCATAGGTGAGGTGTGGACCCTGGTGGATCGTGAGGAAGGTAGCACCGAGGTTGCGGAAGGCGCATACGCCGGTCGTCGCTTGCGCGGACTGATGTTGAGCGAACGCACAGCATTGCTCGGGCGTAGCAAGGTGACCCCCGAGGACACTTTCCCCGTGCTGCTCAAGCTGCTCGACGCAAACCAAGATCTTTCCGTTCAAGTCCACCCAGATCGCCAACGGGCAAAGTTGGTGGGGGATGGTGCGGAGCCCAAAGATGAGTTCTGGTACATCTTGGATGCGAAGAAGGACGCTCGCATCTACCTTGGATTGAAGCCTGGAACCAATGTTGCGGGATTCGCTTCTAAGGCCAACGGCCCGGGTGTAGTGGACAGTCTGAACGAATTCCCCGTTCGCCGCGGTGACTGCGTTTGGGTACCCGCAGGAACGGTGCATTCGATCGGCGCTGGCATCACTTTGGTCGAAGTTCAGCAGAACTCCGACACGACCTTCCGTATTTACGATTGGGGTCGTATGGGAATGGATGGGGAACCGCGCACCTGCCAGGTGGATAAAGCCCTGCAGGTCATCAACTACGATGCCGTTGTCCAGGGCCCTTTCCGGCCCGAACCGACCGATTCCGGGGTCAATCAGCGCAGTCTTTTGATCGAAACCGATGAATTTGGGGTGGAACACCTATCGGTCAACGAGCCTTTGCAGCACGATACCGCTGGACGCGCCTGGGCTTATATAGTTCTACAAGGCAACGTTCACCTTTCCGTGGAGGAGGTCGAAGGCGACTGGCACCTGCACCGCGGACAAACCTGGCTTATGCCTGCAAGCTTGGGCTCCTACCGATTCCACTCGCCTGATGGCGATGTCAAGGTCTTGCGTATCGAGATCAAGGCTTAGCAGACTGTTGATCCTCAACGGCCTGCTAGACCGCAAGCCTTTCCCCCCCGGACAATTTCAGCCCTTTGGGCTTTGAAACCGTCCAACCACCGACAATCAAGTGGGCTCCACGCAGCGATGCGCCGCCCCCCCCCAAAGTTATGGGTCCTAAAAGACGCCCCTCGCGCGGTAAGAAACGTGCGCTCCAAACCGTCACTAAGAAACGCCTTCCGGCACGTTCCTCCACCGCTCGGGATGAGAAGAAGGACCAGAACAGTGTTCGCCTGAACAAATTCCTGGCAGACAACGGCGTGGCCTCGCGCCGCGCTTGTGACGAACTGATCACCGCAGGCAAGGTCTTCGTCGACGACGTGGCCGTGACCGAATTGGGCTCCCGCGTGCGCCCCGCGGAGCAAACTGTCGAGATCAATGGTGTGATCCTGCGCCCCGAAGGCAACGTGCGCAATTACTACCTGCTCAACAAGCCCACCGGCGTGGTTTGTACCAACGAGAAGCGCGAGCTGCGTCCGAAGGCGATCGACATGATCACCGACCCGGGCAAGGGCCGCATCTATACGGTGGGCCGCTTGGACGAGGACAGTACGGGTTTGATCCTGCTGACCAACGACGGTGAGTTCGCCCAACGCATCGCGCACCCGCGCCACGGCGTGACGAAAACCTATTCGGTTCGCGTGCAAGGCAAAATTTCAGACGAGGCCCTTCAGAAAGTTCGCCACGGTGTGCACCTTTCCGAAGGCCGCACCGCCGGTGCTCGCGTGGTCGTCATGCGCCGTACCGTGACCGCTTCGATCCTCGAGGTCACCCTGCGCGAAGGCAAGAACCGCGAGGTTCGTCGTACTTTCGCCCGCGTGGGCCACAAGGTCGTTTCACTCAAGCGTACGCGCATTGGGCCGCTCACMGACCGGGGCATCAAGACCGGCAAGTGGCGCGCGCTTTCCCGCGAAGAGGTCGAAGGCCTGCTCGTCGACGGCGCCGGTCGTCCTACCACGGCTCCCGTACACCCCTCCATCGAGATCGACCGCAGTTATCCCGAAGAGCAAAAAACCAGCACGGAGAAAAAACCTCGCACGGAGCAAAAGCCTCGCGCGGAGCGCAAGCCCCGCGAGAAACGCGATTACCACGAGCCCCGCGAAAGCGATCAACCCGTGGAAACGGGCTACGGCACGATTCGCAGGCCTCGACGCAGTGGTGGCCCTAGCCGTGGCGGTAGCTCCGCGCGCAGCGGTGGCACCTCGCGCGGAGGCTCATCCTCCCGCGGTGGCTCCGGTGGCTCCGGCGGCCGCGGTGGTTCCAGTGGCGGAGGTCGACGCAATTCCGGAGGTTCTTCGAATGGCTCATCCCGCGGTTCTAGCGGACCCCGCACCCGTGGCGGTGCCGGCGCCCGCCGCAGGAGGTCACGTTGAGCGTTTTTGAGTCGACTCCTGTCGACGAGGTCGGTGCCATCGTGCACGACACGCGTCTGGCCAACGGCCTGCGCTTGCTCGTCGTCGAGCGACACACGGACCCGGTCGTGGCCAGCATGTGCTGGTACCGCGTGGGTTCTAAAAGCGAGCACACCGAAGAAGCGGGCATGAGCCACTTCCTTGAGCACATGATGTTCAAGGGCACGCACAAGTTCGGCAAGGGCATGGTCGACCAGGAGATCACCCGTTTGGGTGGCTCCAACAACGCTTATACCTCCTACGACTTCACCGCCTATTGGTTTGAACTCGCCAGCGATCGCTGGGAGCGCGCCTTGGACTTGGAAGCGGACCGCATGCAAAACCTGCTGCTGGATCCCACCGAGTTCGAGTCGGAGAAGGCCGTGGTGCTCGAGGAATTGTCCATGGGATTGGACGATCCCTGGCGCCTCTTGTCCCAGGAGATGGCGCCGCTCATCCACGGGAGACATCCGTACGGTCGGCCGATCATCGGCTATCGGGATGTTCTCGATCGCATGACGCCCGAGAAGATGCGCGCTTTCTACAAGCGTTTTTACCACCCGGGCAACGCCACCGTAGTGATCTCCGGCGACGTCAATCCCGAGCGTGCTTTGGAAAGGGTCGAAGCGAAATACGGTTCCATCGAGGCGGGTACGCCTTGGTCGGAGGCGGATACTTGGCGGCCGGAACTCACGACTCCATTGGGAGCTCAGCGGTTGGATCTGACTTGGGATGATCCGGGTCAGCGCATCATCTTGGCTTGGCCCACAGAAAAGGTCGGCAGCGATGCGGACTTCGCCAGTGACGTCTTGAGCACCGTGATCACCACGGGGCGTTTGTCGCGCATGTACCGCAGTTTGGTACTCGACAAAGGTTTGGCCACTTACGTGTCCGCCCACAACGATGCCCGTCAGGAAAGCGGCACGTTCTTGCTTTACGCCGAGGCCAACCAGGGCGTCGAAGTGGCGCGTTTGGAAGAGGCCTTGCGCGAGGAGATCGCACAGCTACGCAAGGAGGCTCCCACCCAGGTGGAAATTCAACGGGCTCGGAATATCCTGGCAGCGGGCGAGTGTTCCACCATGGAAACTGTCTCTGGTCTGGCCGAGCATCTGGGCGAATATGCCATCGACGCGGATTGGCCGTTGGGCTTCCAACTGACCGAGCGGCGCAACAAAATCACGGCGGAAGCGCTTTTGAAATTCGCCAACGAATACCTGACGGACGAACGTTGTATTACCGGCACGAGCTTGCCTGAAAAGGACTGATCCCATGCAAGACACTTCTAGCGCACTGATCATTCCCCGCGTCCGGTACGAGTTGCCCGGCGGCGGCATTCTGCTAGTTTCCCGTCGGCCCAGCGCCCCGGTGACTGCGGTCCGCATTCACATGCGCGGCGGATTGCTCGCTGACCCGAACGGTCGCGAAGGGTTGAGCCAGTGGATGGGGCAACTCACCGATCAAGGCACGGCCGAACACGACGAAGCCGGCATCGCCGAGCGTATTGAGCCTTGGGGCGGCGCCGTGGGCGGCGACTCCACGGGTCTGCACGGTTCTATGGCGGGCGACAACTGGCGACAGTTGCTTGACGTGATGGTAGAGCTCACATCCCGCCCGGCTTACCCGGATGAAGCCGTCAAGATTCAAATGGCTCGCACCTTGAGCCAGATGAAGGTCCAGGAAGAAGACCCGCGCGTGCAAGGCGCSCGCAGCTTCCGTCGTTTGATCTACGGTAGTCACCGTTTCGGTCAACCCGGTCAGGGAACGCTCAAGAGCCTGGAAGGGATCACTCCCCAGGACTTGCGCGACCATCACAAAACCCATTGGGGCAGCGCGCGCGCGGTCATCGCCGTGTGCGGTAACGTGGACCCCGATGCCGTGTACGAACGCATGTTGGTCTTGCTCAAGGACTGGCATACGGGAACGCCCGAGCCCGAATGGGATCGTGAGTTCCCCGAGCGGGAGGTCCGTGCGGAAGCCTTTGAAAAGGGCCGCGAACAGGTTCATGTGTACTACGGRCACCTGGGTGTCGAGCGCAAGGTTGCGGATTATCCGGCCCTGGTGGTCATGGATCATGTGCTTGGATCGGGACCCGGTTTTGTCAGTCGGCTTTCAAAGAAGCTGCGCGACGAGCAAGGCTTGGCTTATAGCGTGCATGCGGATATTCACTCTTCGGCAGGTCTGTATCCGGGCATGTTCACGGCTTATATCGGCACTTCACCGGAACACGTGGAACGCGCCGTTCAGGGGATTCAAGCCGAAGTACGAGACATTAGGGATGTGCCTGTTTCCGAGGACGAGTTGGTGATGGCCAGGGATTATGTAACCGGGTCTATGGTGCTTGGTTATGAGCGCGCTAGCTCGCGTGCTGGCAGTTTGGTCGGTCAGGAGCTGCACGGTTTCCCTGAGGACCACCTGGAGACTTTGCGTTCCGCGTATCACAAGGTCACGGTTAAGGACGTGCAGGAGACCGCCCAGCGCAATCTGCACCCGGATGCGTCGGTATTGGCGGCCTCCGGTTCGATCACGACCGAAACCCTACGCGGATTGATGGGACTGTAAGGTCGAGAGGCAAGTTGCCTCGTAACCCAGCGAACGCGAGGATGAGAGGTGCCGCGGATTATCCATCCACCTGCAAGAGCGGGTTCTCCCGGCGAAGCCGGGAGAACCCGCTCTTGCGTAGGTGGAGGGGGAATTCGTGGCTCC
>JAESRM010000233.1 GCA_016764635.1 Planctomycetota bacterium | reverse complement strand
CATCGACCTCTCCCAAGCCCCGTACCTGTTCCCCCAACGCAGCTTCATGCATCTGGGCTTCCACATCTACGACCTGGGTTTCCAGAGCCAAGATTCCGAAGCGGCGCGCCCCATGGTGTTCGCTACTACCCTGCTGCTCATATTCATCGTCGTGGTCCTCAATCTGGGCGCCATTTGGATCCGCGCTCGCCTGCGCAAACGTTTCCGCGCTGCCCGCTAATGCGTCGCCAGCCATGACCCTCGAACTACCCACATATCCCGTTACCGAACCTTCCATGACACCTGCATCCAGTCCCGCGATCGCAACCGGACGCGCCCAGTCCGGAGGCCTCTTCGATTCAATTGAAAAAGGCCACCATTTCAAGACCGCCTTGCATGAAGGCATGGGCCAGGCCGAAAACGTCGTCGAAATTAAGGACTTTAATCTTTGGTACGGAAAGTCCCAGGCGCTCTTCGACGTGAACCTGAAACTGCCCAAGGGCAAGGTCACGGCCCTGATTGGACCCTCCGGTTGCGGCAAATCGACCCTACTGCGCTGCGTCAATCGCATGAACGACCTGGTTGACAGTGTGCGCACAGAGGGAACCATGACCCTAGCAGGTCAGCCCATCTATGACGCAGGTGCCGACGTCATCGAACTGCGCAAGCGCATCGGCATGGTCTTCCAAAAACCAAACCCTTTCCCGATGAGCATCTTCGAGAACGTGGTGTATTCCCTGCGCATCGCGGGAATTCGAAAGCGTTCCATCTTGCAAGAAGTCTGCGAGGAAAGCCTGCAACGCGCTGGGTTGTGGAAGGAAGTGAAGGATCGTCTCAGGAGCAGTGCCCTGCAAATGTCCGGCGGACAGCAGCAGCGCTTGTGCATCGCGCGCGCCATCGCCGCCCAACCCGAGGTGCTTTTGCTCGACGAACCCTGTTCCGCCCTGGATCCCATCGCCACCGGCAAAGTCGAAGACCTGATCGACGAACTTTCCGGTGAGTATTCGATCCTGATGGTGACCCACAACATGCAGCAAGCCTCGCGCGTGAGCGCCTACACCGCATTCATGTACCTGGGCCGCCTGGTCGAGTACGGCCCCACCGACAAGATCTTCATGTCCCCCAAACTCACCGAAACCGAAGACTACGTGACCGGCCGTTTCGGTTGATACGCAGAGGAACTCCCCATGACCAAACATCTACAAATCGACCTGCAAAACCTCGAACGCAACCTGCTGGCCTTGGGCGCGCGCGTAGAGGATGCCGTGCGTCGCTCCATCATCGCCCTCTCCACCCAACGCGCGGACCTGGCCCGCGAAGTCATCGCCGGGGACACAGAAATCGACAACGCCGAAGTGGCGCTCGAGGAGGAATGCCTCAAGGTGCTCGCCCTGCACCAACCCGTTGCCGGCGACCTGCGTTTTGTTGCCGCCTGCCTCAAGATCACCAACGACCTAGAACGCATCGGCGACTTGGCGGTCAGCATCAGCAAACGTGCCCTGGCCATCGAAAGCGCGGACACGGCCATCGCCCCGCCTGACCTTGCCAAGATGACTGAGGCCACCACCGCCATGTTGCGCGCCACCCTAGAAGCCTTCATCGCCGAAGACGGCCAAGCCGCCCGCCAGGTTATCCAAGACGACGACCTGGTCGATAAACTCCACAGGGAAAACCTGCGCGGTCTCATGTCCCGCATGGAATCCGACTCCAGCAGCATCAACGGAGCCATGCTCTACATATCCGTCTCCCGCCACCTGGAACGCATCGCCGACCACGCCACCAACATCGC
This sequence comes from Planctomycetota bacterium, assembly GCA_016764635.1. GTDB lineage: Bacteria > Planctomycetota > UBA1135 > UBA1135 > NORP259. The sequence goes on along the minus strand of JAESRM010000233.1, from coordinate 13,220 downwards.
CGAGGACGTCATCTACCTCACCGAAGGCATCATCGTGCGCCACCAAGGGTTGGCATGAACGAGGAGCGAATTCACTGCGTCAGTCCGCCCAGAGTCCGAGCGTAGCACCGGCGGGGTCGCGCACAACCGCGAGTTTTCCGCCTCCCATGGCTCGCGGTCCGTACACCACTTCTCCGCCACGTTCTTTGGCCTTTGCCATGCTGTTCTCAAGATCCGCAACACGTACGTAGACCAACCAGACCGGCGGAATGCCTGCGTTGGCTCCACGGGCATAACACACGCCGGCCACCGCATCGCCGCCACCGGGCCCCGGCGCGGTTTGCATGACGAAGTCGCTGTAGGCTTCTTCCCCTTCGGCCGCTGCGGGCATCGGGTGCTCTACAGGATCCCACCCGACCACATCCGCATAAAAATCACGAACGAGACCTGCGTCGGGCACGGTTAGATCGGTCCAAACAATTTGGCCTATCACTTGTTTCGGGCGGTTTGTTTCGGTCATGACTGKTTGNYSWAGSGNGYWGCKKATYRASCYMSASTTNKGMCAGNYGANCGKCCNNCAKCTNMGTSTNTCGATGCYCANYWWKATTTGCTTGGCCTTGTTTGTCGAGCACGCTCACGACGATGGCGACTACAAAGCCAACCACGAAGGAAGGAAGCAGGACGTCTAGGTCTACGAGATAGCCAGCGATGTTGGCGAGTCCAAACGAGTCCAGAAGAGGAGGCGCGGCGAACTTCAGGAAGGGGACCGCTAGAAAGCCTGCAATCATCGCGGACTTAGCACCCCTGGCAGTGAACTTGGACCAATACAGGCTCAGAATCATGGTCGGGCAGAAGGTTGCAGCGATACCGGACCAGCCGAAGATGATCGTCCAAAACACTCCTTTCTCTTTGTCGTAGGCCATCATGCCGATGCCTACGGCGAATGAAACCAGGGAGAGCCCCACCGTTACCTTGCGGGAGAGGGAGATTAAGTCCTTGTCCGGCATGTCCGGATTCTTGGTCTTCTGCCAGTAGTCACGGACTGCGGCGCTTGAGGCCACCACTAGCAACGAGTCGATCGTCGACATGATCGCACTGAGAACCATAGCGATGAAGGCTCCGGCGAAGAAGGCGGGCAGCAGGTCCAGCGCCATGACGGGCAGGATATTGTCACTGTTGCCAGCCAGTTGATCGGGTGAGAAGATAGCGCGTCCAAAGAGGCCCACCAGCACTGCACCGGAATCCGCAAGGGCCGTCCAAACTAGCGCAGTCGCGGTTCCAGGAGCGATTTGGCGTGTATCCTTCATGGATATGTAGCGCGCGAAGACCTGAGGCGAACCCCAGAAGCCGATACCGATCGCCATGAGCCCCGCTACGGAGATCACGGTCCCAAAGCTCCATCCACCGGTGGAGGGGCCGTCGACTCCGGGCCCGTGCCAGGTGAGCAAGTGCGGGTCGATGGAAGACAGAATGCTACTGATCGAATCAAGGCTTCCGACGTGCATARGGGCAACGATCGGTAGGGCGACGAGCCCAACGACCATCAACGTTCCCTGGAAGACATCCGACCAGACGACCGCGGTGAAACCGCCCTGGGTGATGTACAGCATCACGACGGCGAAGCCAGCGGCTGCGCCAACGTAGTGGTTCCAYCCTAGGAAACCGTGGAAAGCTGTGCCSGTGGCAAAGACCTGCGCGCCGGCATAGATAGGGACGAAAACAAGCAAGGAGCCAGCCGCGATCAAGCGTAGCCCATGTCCCTTATCGCGGAAGCGCGATTCCAGATAGTCCGGAACCGTGATTGAGTCGTAGCGGTCGGTCAGGCGCTTGAAGCGGTGAGCCATGAATAGCCACGCGCCTCCMACACCGATCATCTCYCCCAGRACRACCCAGAAAGCCTTGACCCCGAAGGCATATCCCATGCCGGTCAAACCTAGGAGCAGCCAAGCACTCTCGCCTGTCGCACGCGCAGAAAAGGCCACGTTGAAGAAGCCCAGTCGCTTGCCCGAGGCGAAATAGTCCCGGATGGTGTGCATGCGCTTGGATGCCGCGTATCCGATGAAGAGCAAAATGGCCACGTATATGCCGATGGCCAGGAGCTTCATGCCTGTTTCGTAATCGATGGGAAAACCTTGGAGAGTGGGGGGAGCAGGGGGAAGGAGGAGTTTACACCCAGGCCAGGATCCTCGCCACTGCGCACATCGACCGCCCGCGTTAGCGGACACATGCGCTGCGGATTTGGACCTATACCCTTGCATCTGGAGCTGCCTCAGCTGGTTCTAGCGCGCACCTCATTGGGAGATGCCGGCTGAAACGAATCGTGGCAATTGCCTCGCATGGAGAGCTCAGGAGTTGCGGTACACTCGGACTGAACCTTCGAATTGTGGATCGGATGAATACAGCTATGGATATACGAGAATCGGTTGATCGCGACAAAGCGGCTATCAGGGCAGTCCATCAGGATGCCTTTGGTCCCAAGGAAGGTGCCGAACTCGCCCAACTGGCCTCCGACCTTTTGGAGGATCCGACAGGTCAGCCGATGCTTTCCCTTGTTGCTGAAAAGGATGGATCGGTGGTGGGCAACGTCATCTTCACATCGGCTCGGATCGAGGGCCTCGCCGAAGCCAACGCATTCATSATGGCGCCCCTGGCAGTTTTGGCGAGTGAGCAGGGAAATGGAATCGGCACCCAGCTGATCCAGGAAGGGCTCGAACTGCTCAAGCAACAAGGGGCTCAGATTGTTTTGGTCTACGGCGATCCCAACTACTACAAACGAACCGGATTCAAAGCCGGGCACAATCTCAAAGCTCCCCACAAACTGAGCTTCCCGATCGAAGCTTGGATGGCGCAGGAGCTTGTGGATGGAGCACTGGACCGTACGCAAGGTACGATCCAGTGTTGCAAAGTCCTTGACCTACCCGCGTATTGGTAGGGCGCAGGCCAGCTCGGGTCAGTGGGCTGGCTGGGTCCAGATGCCGCCATCGTTGGCGGTGGTGCCCATGGCTGCAAAGGACAAGCGGGCGCGCATGTCCCGCGGGGATTCAGATGAGAGGGCCGCATCGAATGCGGGGCCTGAGTTCAAACCTTCGTAGGGCGCTTGGTGGTCTCCGGAGCGCTTGCTCACGTCCCCTTCTTGGTTGATGAAGAAGGTGGCTCGACCTGGAGTATTGGAGTCGGCGGGCCAGGCGTAGGCCCCCCAGAGCAGCTCWCCCATGGCGGGGTCGGCAGGGTCCAGACCAACACCCCCGTCTGGCGCTTCGAAAATTGCAGCCACCGGTTCGTCTGCAGTCGGGGTCATCGCCGGCAGGTGAACCCGGTAGTAATATCCACCCACCCGCACACATCCAAAATAGGGGCCCGCTTGCATCACTCCAAACTTACTGGCCAGGAAGGGCGGATTCATATGATCCTGGGGGCCACCTCGCATGGAGCCAGCCACTCCGTAAACGCGCATTGGACTCGTGCCGGCAAGTTCTGCCAAGAAGGCGTATTGGCCTCCACCGTCCCCATCGCAGTCGATCGCGGCACTGGCTTGCACCTGCTGTTGGGCCCCTGTGATCATTCGCAGGGTCGCCATCGCACGTCCTTCGCTGGCCTTCTTCACGGCGGCGTCCAGGTCGAACTCCAGCTGATTGTTTTGTTCACCATTCGGATTGGGCCAAGTGAAACTCTGGGTCAGCTTCCACTCGAAGGAGCTTGAGCTCACGACCACGTTGTAGCGGCCTTCCGGGATTTCCCCTAGTTGTGCAATGTTTTTGACCAGCATGACCTCCGTGGACCAGGTCGGAGTTTCAGGCTCGACCCTAGTGACCGAAACCAGCCCCTGTTCTTCACCTAGGTGCTTGCCAGTGTCAGTGACTCGGATGCAAACACCACCCTTGCCTTGCTTGGCTTCCTCCTTGCGCAGACCCCCATCTTCAGTGCTGGCGCGCACAAGGATTTCCGGAACCTGCGGGTCTTCAACTAGCGACCGCAACTTGCTTTGGGCGGGGTTCGATTGAAGCTCGGTTGCCACGACAGCCACCTCCGCTTCCAGGTCAACAGGGGCGCTGGAGGAGTTCTCTTCGGGCATCATCCGGTAGGCCAAAGCGACGGCAAGAACGGCCACCAAAGCGGCGGGTAAAACGAGGTGCTGTTTGTTGAATTTCATGGGATGAAGGCGGCAGCCCCTGCGCAAGCCGAGGGGGTTGAGCCACCCGTTTGGGTCATCGTCCACAAGGCGCATCCCCTTTAGGCTCGCGATCACGCCTATAGGAGGTCCTTGCAAATCACCCCTCATGGCAGGAAGGCATGCCCCACAACTAGGAAGGAGGCGGCTCTGGGAGGCTCACCGGCCTGGGGCTCTTGCGCCCGTTCGGGCAATCGGGCCGGGACAACCCCGGTCCAGGAAAGTGCTCACTTGGTTATTCCGAGTGAGCAGGAACGGTGGACCCGAAATCTACCGTCGTTCCGTGCTCGACCAAGTAAGCTCGGGATGGGGCTGAGAGGAATACAACTGCTGATAACCAGTTCGGATTCCGTGCTGTGCGCACACGGGGATGATCAGCGCACAGGTTGAGCCTTCAAACAAATGACAGGTTGAGCTCTTTGAAGGCAGCCTCGAGCTTGTGAAACAATTCAGCGGATGCCGTCTCATCCGGGGCGTCACTTAGATTGTTCACCAACTCGATATAGGGCAGTAACCATTCGTGAAGAGCGTCATGCGCTTCGCCGGTCATGGTGCAGTTCGAGGTGAGCAGTGCCAGGGCTTCCTAGAGATTCGCAGCAAGCCCGGGATAGTTCGCACCCTCGGAGGGACTGAATGCGGCCACTGCTTGCTCTGCGGTTCGCAGGTGAACCATCATCTCCGCGTGGACCGTCCACTTCGTCGTGGTGCCAGCGCTTGTATTCTGCGGAGGTTTTTCGACGCTACTGGGAGAACTTTCGGCGCCGCAACCGAAGAGGTGCAGGCTTATGCAAAGGGTCGCGAGAACGGTGGTGGGGATTTTCATTGTCGGGGGGCGTTTGTGCTGGGGGGGAGCGAATAGTGCAGCCGGTGACATCTATTGACCAACCAGAACAGCAGTCAATTTGGCAGCGTAGAGGTAGACTTGAGCTTGGACGCAATTCTAGATTTATCTCAGTGCCCTCGGGAAGGAGAGAGCGGCGCAAGTCAGATGCATTGATGATTGGTAAGGCAATCGCTTTCCCAACGCGCAATCTGGTGAACCATTGGGGAAATGAGCGTCGCCACAGCCTTCGATCCCGAATTGCTAGTGGCCTTCCTGGATAGGCCAGCCACCTCCAGCGGACGAAAGACCGAGCTTCTTGGCCAAGCTAAAAGGGGTTTGGGTTCGCAGAAGTGAAGAATGGGCTCGAGTTTCATGATTTGTCGGTAATGCCTCCCTGTCTGGTGGCAAGTGTTGTGGAGACCCCCAAATCAACGAAAGTTGCCTAAGCTGGTGGGCCAACCTTTGATCACTCCCCCCCCCGAAATCGTTTATGAATCGCTACTGTCAACATCTCTTAGTGCTCGCGGCCTTTTGTGTTCCCACCGTGGCCGCGCAAACGCCCGTTGGTTTCAACGTGGCCATTCAGCATCCCAATCAGTCCGCGGTTCCCTCCGCTAGCTACTCAGCGGGCTCCACGCAGGCGGGGGTATGGAACCGCATGGCGACGGCCAATGGACAATATTCTGGGACATGGTCCAGCGGCTTGCTCGATGACATCAACGGCAATCCCACATCGGCAGAAATATTGGTGTCTGGTTCCTATGGGGCGTACGGTACGGACTGGGCCAACACGTCGGGCGATGATGCGCTGCTCTTGGACAATGGGCTGGAGATACGCAGCTACTACTATTCTGCGCACTTTGAAATACGCGGCCTCGAAGCGGGCCGCTACACCTTGTACACCTATGGCCTTGCTTCGGTTGCGAGCAACGATGTGATGGTTACGGGCGCAGGGACCAAGTCCACGGTCTTTGGAGACTTCTCAAATGGCTTCGTCGAAGGTGTCACGCATACGGTTCATCGAATCCGTGTATTTCAAGGGGGAACCATTTTCGTGACAGCCGTTCCCCATGTGTACGGACTCTATGGGCAAGTCGATGGGTTTCAGATCGTTCCGGACGGGGGCAGCGTGGGCGTGAATTACTGCGACAGCACTCCCAACTCTACGGGCGCTATGGCCAGCATGACTTTTTCGGGCACCGCTTCTGTGCAAGCCAACAACCTGGGTCTGGGTGTGATTGACTTGCCCACGAATCAGTTTGGATATTTCATAGTCAGTCAAGATCAAGGCATCGGCATCACGCCTCCCGGATCCCAGGGCATCTTGTGTGTTGGTGGCAATGTGGGCCGTCACAACCGTCTTGGTGAAGTGCTGAATAGCGGCCTCACCGGGTCAATAGCGTTGGCCATCGATCTCGGCAATGTGCCCCAGCCCACGGGACCTATCTCGGTAATGTCCGGTGAAACTTGGAATTGGCAGTTCTGGTATAGGGACAACAATCCAGGTAGCACGTCTAACTTTTCGGACGGCAACCGCATCACTTTTTCCAACTAGGAGTCGGCATGTTGAATTCAACCACAGCAGCTACCCTCATACGCTACGCAGCGCCATTCCTTGTTTGTTCCAGTGCATTGGCGCAACAAGCGGGTCTTTCTAGCCAAGAATGGAGCGGAATACGGGCTTCTATCGAGGCCTCCCAGCATCGCGTGTTCGAAACTTCGGACGGGCATGAAGCCCACAATCCAGGGCAAAGCTGGAGCGCGGAATTCGACGGGCGTGGGGTATTGGTGAGTCCCCAAGGCGCGGAGTGGAGCTGGGGTTTGCAGCTCGAATCCTATGGCTTCGCCGGCTGCAGCCAAGGGGTGGACGGGCCAGCGAGTTCTTTTGCCGAAGGCGGGCAATTGAGCTACCGGTGGAATGGAAATCTAGAGGAGTGGTACATCAACGACTCCCGTGGTTTGGAGCATGGCTATACCTTGCAAASCCGCCCKACCCAATTGGCGACGGCTWCGGGWCCGTTGACCTTTRCRATTTCGGTYCGCGGRTCTTTGGGCTATCAGATYCAGAGWGATGGGCAGGGTCTSGAYTTCTCRACGGAGTCMGGGRAARTGGTATTGGCCTATTCYGGACTGCACGTCTACGACGTCAATGGGGTTRCGCAATCWGCGCTCTTCGTGGCSRATGGYAAGGGCTTTCACATCGAGGTAGAKGAGKCCAGCGCRCAATATCCGCTCACGATTGATCCGATYGCATACCAGGCATATCTCAAAGCGTCCAATACGGACGCGGGCGATTTGTTTGGCGAATCGGTGGCTATCTCAGGGGGTACGGTAGTGATCGGCGCTCCGGGCGAGGCCAGYTCTGCGTCGGGTGTGAACGGGAATCAAGGCGGTAACTCTATGGCCAACTCGGGGGCTGCCTATGTCTTCGTACGCAACGGGAGCACCTGGAGCCAGCAGGCCTATCTTAAAGCCAGTCATCCCGATGTGGGCGATGAGTTTGGCAAGACGGTTGGCATCTCAAGGGACCGCATCGTGATCGGGGCTCCCAATGAAGACAGCAGCATTGGGATCAACGGCAATGGGGCTAGCAATAGTGCTCCCAACTCGGGCGCGGCTTTTGTGTTCGAGCGGGTGGGCGGAGTTTGGTCGCAGCAGGCCCTCCTCAAAGGTGCGGTACCTGGCTTGCAAGATCACTTTGGAAGCAAAGTCGCCGTCTCGGGTGATCGAGTTCTGGTGAGCGCGCGCGGTGAGGATTCCAACGCCACAGGTGTCGATGGGGACTATGGAAACAACAGTGCGCTCGACTCGGGCGCTGTCTTTGTGTTTGAGCCTAGTGGTACTACCTGGGTGCGAACTGCCTATATCAAAGCTTCCAACACGGATGCCGGCGACGAGTTTGGGTCAGGCTTGGCGGTGGACGGCGACCGTTTTGTGGTGGGTGCACGCTTCGAGGAGAGCGTCAGCGCGGTCGTAAATGGAGACCAGAACGACAACACCGAGTTTCGGCGGGGAGCCGCATACCTATTCGGGTTCAACGGTTCCTTCTGGAGTCAGGAGGCCTACTTGAAAGGCGCTGGGTACGACGGATCCATGCAGTTCGGCGATTCTGTCGCGATCTCAGGCACTACGGTGGCCGTGGGTGCGCCCTGGGAATCAGGAGGAGGCACCGGGGTCAATGGAACGCCGCCGATACCGAGGTCCGTGCACGCGGGGGCTGCATTCATTTTTTCCTTCAATGGAGCGTCTTGGTTCCAAGACGCTTACCTCAAGGCCTCGAACACCCACGAGCTCGACTTCTTTGGTTGGAGTGTGGCCGCGGATGGCAATCAGGTCTTGGTGGGTTCCTGGCTCGAGTCGAGCCCGAGCGCGGGTGCCAACGGTTATCAATCGAACCAATCGTTGATCGGTTCGGGAGCTGGTTACCTGTTTGAGAAGTCTGGTGGGGGATGGGAGCAGAGGGCATTTCTCAAGGCGATCAATCCGGATTATTCGGATCACTTCGGCTCGGCCGTGGGGCTCTCGCAGGGCTATGCAGTCGTGGGAGCGTATGCGGAAGCCAGTGCAAGCATCGGGGTCAACGGGGACGCGTCCGATGACTCCGCGGTTGGAGCTGGGGCTGCTTATGTGATTCATGTGGATTCTCAAAGCGGCAGTTATTGCGGGCCTGCAGTGCCCAACGCTTCGGGGTTCTCGGCGAGTCTCTATGCCTCGGGTTCATTTGTGGTAGCGGAGAATCGTTTCACCTTGAACGCCACGAACTTGCCGTTAAACCAAACTGGATACTTCCTGAACTCCCGGGGGATCACCTATGTACGAATGCCTGGAGGATCCATGGGCACGCTTTGCCTGGGCGGCGGCCAAGCCATCGGGCGGCACAACCGCTCTTGGGAAGTGCGCAATTCCGGTCCCTCGGGAACCGTTTCCCTGACACTTGATTTGAACGACCTGCCCGTTCTGCAAGTGGCCCTGCCGGGTGAAACCTGGAACTTCCAGTGCTGGTTTCGCGATCCCAGTGGACCCGGTGCAAGCAACTTCACCGACGGTCTCTCGGTGCGCTTCGAGTAGAGCCTAGCCATTCCTTAGGCCCGATCTTCCCCCAGCAGACTCGCGGCAAAGAGGTCTACGCTTCCAACTGCCAAGCCAGCGCAGCCCGGGCTGCGTGTGTGGCCGTGGAGAAACATGCTTGCAACAGGAAGCCGCCCGTGGGCGCATCCCAGTCGATCATTTCTCCGACCACGAACACACCCGGAAGGTTCTTGAGCATCAGCCCTGCGTCCAATTCAGCCCATGTAACGCCGCCGGCGCTCGAGATGGCCTCCGCAACCGGTCGCGGTCCCTTGAGTGGAATACGACACTGTTTGATCTCGTTGACGATCTGCTCCGTGGACCTCCAGGGCCCCCGGTCGGGTAGATAGCCGAGCAAGGCCGCTGTACCCACATCGAGTTTTAAGCGGCGGCGTGCCTCGCGCACGAAATTGCGCTGTACTCGACCGAAGCGCTCGAGCAGTTGTTGCGTGCTTTGATCTGGCTTGAAGTCGATCACCACCTCCGGCTTATCCATGGCTCGCAGGGCCGGGCCCAGGCGGTAGATCGGCGCTCCTTCCAGCCCATAGCGTGTTATCACGAGTTCTCCGCGGCTGCTGCAGTCCCCCGCATACAAGCGCAGATTCTTGAGTGGAAGCCCTTCCGCAGCTTCCAATAGGGCTGCGGGCCAATCACACTCCCAGCCGCAGTTGGATCCAACGAGGGGCGCCACTTGCACACCGAGTTTTACGAGTACCTCAACCCATGTCCCATCGGAACCCGTCCTAGGCCAGGAAGCTCCGCCCAGGGCGAGCACGACCGCGTCGAAGTCGTAGCTGCGAGTTTCGTCACCACACTGGAATTGCAACTGCCGCCCGGGACCCATTCCCTTCCAGATATGTTCTGTTTTGAACTCAACATCCTCATCTCGCAGGCGCAGGATCCAACGGCGAAGCAAAGGCGTTGAGCGCATGCGTCCATCCACGGGTAGGGGCAGAACTTTGCCAGCACCGGAGACAAATGTCTCGATCCCGAGTTCAGAAGCCCACTCGCGCAGGTCCTTGCTGTCGAAGCCGGCTATGACCTCGCGCCAAAGGTCCTTGGGCAGGCCAGGACCTGAGTAGCGCGTGAGGAAGTCCTCGAACTCCTCCGAATGGGTCAAGTTCAGACCGCTCTTGCCCGCCACGAGGAATTTGCGCCCGACACTGCGTTGGCCTTCGAAAAGGGTCACCCGCGCACCACCCCGGCGTGCCACCTCGGCAGCGCGCAAACCGGCAGGTCCTCCTCCGATCACCACGATGTGTTGTTCTGCTTTTGACATGGGGTGGATATGCAAACGTTGGCGGGTTTGCGAGGTCAAGATTGTAGGCGAGTTGGGATGGCAGGGAGGCATGCGGTCGCCTCCTTCTTATCGGAGGGCGGCCCGTCAGGCCGATTCCCGTGTGCTGTGCAGACTTCGCACACTCCAAACTGAAATACGCAGCTTCGGACGCTACTGTAGTTGCATGCCCATCTCCAAACTCCTGTTCGGCTTAGGCCTGTTTCTCTCGTGCGCATCCACATCCAAGGCAATTCATCCCCAGGACTCTAGCAGCGTTCCCAGCCCAGAAAGCCACCTGGGCCGGCCGGTTGGAACCGATTTCAAATTGGCCGATTGGGAGCAGGTTTCGACCTATTACCACGCACTCGCCGCAGCGAGTCCGCGGGTTACCGTGGAAAAGGTCGGAGAGACCACCCTGGGCCGCGACTTTTTGGTGACGACCATATCGAGTGAGGCCAACATGGCACGGCTCGATGAGATTCGTGCAATGACCGCTCAGATTGCGGATCCACGTGGTTTGACGAAAGCGGCGCGCGCCCAACTCATTCGGGAGAGCCGCGCGGTGGTGTTCGTTTCGTGTTCCATGCACTCGACCGAGACAGCAGCGACCGAATTTGGCATGCAACTGGCTTATGAGCTAGCCACATCCTCGGAGGAATTGTTCGCTACTGCGCGCGAGGAGCTCGTCGTTGTTCTGATTCCAACGCTCAACCCCGATGGGCTTGACGAGGTGGTGCATTGGTATCGTGAGAACGTGGGGGGACCGTTCGAAGGGACCTCACTCTTGCGCCTTTATCAGCACTACGTGGGTCACGACAACAACCGGGATTGGTTTGGGCTTTCACAGGTAGAGACGCGCCACGTCACCAAGCAGATCTATTCGGTGTGGCGGCCGCAAATCTATTGGGATGTCCACCAGCAGGGCAGCCGGGGCGAACGCTTTTTCGTTCCGCCGTTTCGTGATCCGCTGAACCCCAACCTAGATCCTGGCATCATCACGGGTATCGACRACCTGGGTTCGCGCGCGCTTTGGGATATGACACGCGCTGGCAAGAAAGGGATCTCGACCGGTGTTTCTTACGACATGTGGTGGAACGGAGGAAACCGCAACGTTCCCGTTCGGCACAACATCATTGGGCTTCTAACGGAAGCCGCCAGCGTGAACATCGCGTCGCCCATTTTTCTAGAACGCTCTGATCTGCGGGCTCCTGGCGATCTCCCGGCTTACCAGCCGTCGAACCAGTTTCCGGATCCTTGGCCCGGCGGCTGGTGGCGGTTGAGCGACATCATCGACTACGAGATGGCGTTTGCGCGGTCCCTGTTAGGAAGTGTCAGCCGGGACCGGGAGCTCTACTTGGAAAATGCGATTGAGGCCGCAGAACGGTCGATTCAGGCGGGTATTGACTCTTCTCCTAAGGCCTGGCTTCTGCCTCCGGACAACGCGAATCGACGCGGTGTGAAGCGCTTGATCGACATCCTTCTCTTGGGGGGTGTCGAGGTCAAGGTCGCGACCGAGGACTTTGAAGCCGATGCACGGAGCTACCCAATGGGCACGGTCGTTATCAGCCGCAATCAACCCTATGGCAGCCATGTGAAGGACCTCTTTGAAGTGCAGCGTTATCCCAAGGGGAAAGCTCCCTATGACGTGGCCGGCTGGACCTTGCCCATGTTGTTCGGCTTGCGACGGGTCGAGGTGGTCAATGACTTCGAAGTGGCCCTTAAGAATGTGACGCAAACGCCGGAGCGGATGGCTGAGTTGGGTTGGCAGGAGGCCAGTGACTCGGGCATCCTCAAGGGTGAAAACGGGGATGATTGGGTGCAGATATTTGACTTGCTCGAAGCGGGCAGTGCGATTGCTTGGCGCGCCGAAGGCGAAGGCGCTGGTAGTTTTGCGGTTGCTGGGACTTTTCCCGAGAGTGCAGGAACCGAGACTGATTCGACCGACGAGGAGCCTAAGACGCGTGACATCCGCATCGAAAAGCTTCCCCGCATCGGAATCTATTCACCTTGGTCGGGCACGATGAACGAAGGTTGGTTGCGTTGGGTCTTCGACTCCTTCGGCATTCCGTTCACCGTCGTGCGCAATGAGATGATTCGCGCCGGCCGCCTGGAAGACTTCTTGGACGTGCTCATTTTGCCGAGCCTCGGGAGTCGCCAGCTCGACATGGGTCGTTCCCCTGGCAGCGTGGCAGATGAGTACACCCTGGGACTCGACCCTGAAGGCGCCGTTGCTATAGAAGAATTCGTACGTGGTGGCGGCAACCTGGTGGCCATGCAGAGTTCAGCAGCATGGGCGATCAAATTATTTGACTTGCCGCTTACCAATGTGACGCGGGGCAAGGATGCCGGTAAGTTCTCATGCCCCGGCAGCGTGCTGCGATCGGTACCGACCATGCAGGAGGGAGGCTCGCTAGCTGCTGGCTTGCCCGCATCCATTCCGTTGTTCTTCTCCCGCGCAGCGGCATGGGAAATCGACAAGGAAGCGAAGGATACCGAAGCGATCGACGTACTCCTGCGTTATGCGCCCACGCGCGTGCTCATGTCGGGTTGGATCCAGGAGCCCGAGGTCATTGCGAACAAGGCCGCATGGGTTCGGGCCAGCCACGGCCAAGGTCAGGTGCACCTCTTCGGTTTCCGTCCCCAGTACCGCAGTTGGTCAATGGCCACGTTCCCTCTGCTCTTCCGTGCGGTCCTATTGGGAGACCAGTAGGTCTCCGGACTCACCCCTGCACCATGCACCGATTACTAGAGTTCCGCGAGCGAGCCGTACGCGACCTGGCTTGGGTTCTGTTGAGCCCTCCGATGATCGAGTGCTCGGTGGAGGGCGTGTCGTGCGCGACCTCGGCGTGGTGCGTTGAGCAGTTTGAAGAGTTCCTTGAGCCGCTCAGGGAACTTGAACGCAA
>JAESRM010000232.1 GCA_016764635.1 Planctomycetota bacterium | reverse complement strand
ACCCCTCGAATAGAGCGACTATGCAGGGAACCTGAGCGCCTTGCCAGCCGGATTGTGACGACCCGTCCGGAAACCGCTGTTTTTCAACGGCCTGCTAGGGGAGTGCCACCGGACAAAGACTAGCGGGGATGCGGTACCGATAGAGTTCAACCACTTTATCCAGTCCTGCGCTTCAGCCAAGCCGAAGCGTTGAGCGGGCGAAAGTGGGTAGATTTATATCGGAACCGTATACGCACCAATCCTATTCACCATCAAGAGGTCGTGGCCGTGTAGGTGATTCCACGTTCCGCCAGTTCGCCGAGCATGCGGTCGACAATGACCTTGTTGCTGCCGAGCAATTCCGGCGGGTGAACGCCGGGTTGCTTGAAAGTCCCGTCGACCAACATGCGCGCCATGATCGTGCAGGGGAGGGCCGTGGTGCGCGACATGCTCGTGGCGCGTTCTTCCTTTGAATAAGGCTCGTACAGGTCCCAGCGGTAGGTCTTGGGCTTCCCGTTTTCTTCACCGCGTACGATGATGCGCATGACGGTCAGGTCTTCTTCGCCCTCCTCAAAAGTCCACTTGGGAAAGAGTAGGGCTTGGGTCAGCGCGAGCGGTGAAACCTGTTGGCCGTCGACCTCGATGGTTTCTTTTTGGAAGAGACCGGTCGCGCGGAAGACGCGCATGAGTTCGATGTGGCCCGGGTAACGCAGGGTCTTCTCCTTCATGTGCGGCACGTCGAGCGTTTCGATCAAGCTGCGCAGGCCGTCGGTGTTGAAGGCTTCCAGGGTGCCTATGCCGTCAAACTCCATGAGCTCGGGTTCGGTGAGGGCTTCGCGCACCACGACCTGGCCGTGCTCGACGATGCGCGATGGGCGCGTGTACTCTTCGATCACGTCCGACGGCGCGAATCCGGCCTTGTATTCGAAGGGCCAGGTGCGGTTTTTAGGCAGGCCGCCCACGTAGATTTCGACCTCGTCGGCGCGGTCGAGCATGGACACGCCGGCGCCGGTGAGTAGGTTACTCATGCCTGGGGCCACCCCGCAGTCCACGACGCAAACCGTGCCGTGCTCGCGCGCCAGGTCGTTCCAGTCCATGGCATTCTCGGCCATGAACGAAATGTCGCAGTAGGGGGTGCCGACTTGCGCCAGGGTTTGGAGCGCCGAGTATCCGAGGTGGCTGGAGAGGGCACCGAGCACCACATCTGCGCTTTCCGCCAGGGTTTTGAGCGCGGCGGGGTCTGATAAGTCGCAGGTTGCGGTTTCGATGGGCACATCGGGTCCTAGGTAGGCCTTGGCCTTGGCGAGTGCGGCTTCGCTACGGTCCGCCAGGGTGACTTTGAATTCGCCCCCGCTCGCCAGGTCCTTAGCCATCAAAGTCCCGACCATGCCCGCACCTAATACCACTGCCTTCTTTGAATCTGAGCTCATGCCAGGGATCCTAACCCGTGGGGCCGATCGTGGCAATTCGGCTCATGCGGCGTCGGCCGAAGACTCCGCTTCAACGGGGATTTGCATGATGAAAGTCGTTCCTTGTCCAACCACGCTCTCGACAGAGATCGCCCCGCCGTGTTTGTCGACGATAATGGCATGGGCGATAGCCAAGCCTTGGCCGGTGCCCTTGCCCACTTCTTTGGTGGTGAAGAAAGGGTCGAAAATTCGTTTCCGGATGTCCTCGGAAATACCAGTTCCCGTGTCGGAGACTCGGATTTCCACATGCTGCTCGAGTATGGTGACCTTCAGCAAAATTTTCCCCTTGCTGTGGGAGTCCTCGGCCGCCTGCCGATTTTCAATGGCGTGGGAGGCGTTGACGATCAGGTTGAGGAACACCTGGCTGAGGTCCGCGCCGAAGCAATGAATGAAGGGAAGGTCGGAGGGGTAATCAATCTCTAGCTCAGAGCAGTACTTCCATTCATGGGCACCCACTGTGGCGGTGGTTTGCAGCAACTGTTTGAGGTCCTGCGGATCCTTGCTGCCCGAGCCCGGATGGGAGAACTCCTTCATGGCCTTGACGATTGTCGCGATACGCCCCAAGCCCTGGATGGATTGCTCGAGGGCTTTCGGAACTTCCTCTAATAGGAATTCCAAGTCCGCGTCTTCGGTCTGTTGCCGGAGTATCGCATAGTCGATAGGCGTTCCGTTTTCGGCGCCTTCGATGGCTTGCAAGGTTTGACCTGTGAGGGAGATGAGGTCCTGGCAAGCGGTCTCCAAGAAGCGCACATTGTCGGTGGTGTACTGGGTCGGCGTGTTGATTTCGTGGGCGACCCCCGCGGCCAAACTACCGATAGACTCGAGCTTGCGCGCCTGCTCCAGCTGGGACTGCAGGAAGTGCTCTTCGGTCAGATCACGTATCAAACCCACGATCAATTCACCGTGTTCGGTGGGAGCGGAGCTGAGGGTGACTTTTGCCGGGAAGAGCGTGCCATCCGCGCGTTGGGCTTGCACCTCAAACGGAGCATGGCCGGCGATGAGGCCTGTGCATTCCTTGAAGCATCCAAATCCGACCCCATACTTGTTGGATGTGTCGGGGGGCACGATGCGGCGCAGGCCACTGCCAATGGCGTCATCGCGCTCTATGTCGAACATGAGGGAGGCGGCCACGTTCCAGTGCAGGATGATGCCGGCGTCATTCACAGTGATGAAGGCCTCGCCCGCATTGTCCATGATCGCGCTCAATCGAGCCTCACTGCCTGAGAGTTTTTCGGTGCGCAGTTGGACTTGGTCCTCCAAGGAGGAGTTGAGTGCATTGAGCTCGTGTGTACGTTGATTCGAGCGCGACGTTTGCGCTTGCAAGTCCTCGATCAATACACCGAAGACCCTGCCGAGCTGGGCAATTTCATCGCGGCCTCTAACGTCAAAGGTGACGTCCGTTTCCCCCTTGGAGATTCTGCTGGCGTTGTGCATCAAGCGCTGAATTGGCTCGGTGGTGCGCCGCAATAGCAGCCAAGTGACAAGCGCAGCCGAAAGCATGAGGATCAGAGCTATCTGGATCAGGTGTGCGCGTAAGCCCAGAACCTTAGCCAAGACGTGTGCGCGGTCGACCGTTGCTATGACGGTCAAATAGCTGTCGTCCAAGTCCGGATTCATATGGATACGGCTTGTGACGTGGATGATAGCGCCACTCTCACAATGCGTGTTTTCCCCGTCGGGGGCCGTGATCATTTCCCAAAGATGCGGATCCGAATCAGCCAGTTTCTTGTGGGTTGAATGTTCGAAGCTCCACACCAAGTCAGGATTTGGATGTCGAATAAACCCTCCGCTGTCGTTGACAAGAATGATCTCGCCTTGCTCTTCGAAATCAAGACATTGGTCAATGAATGCTGAGGCGAGCGTGTTGATGACGATGATGGCTACCGGCTCAGAATCCTCCCGAACTCCACCAAGTGATCGAGTCAAAGCGGAGAGATTGTCAGCGTAGTTTGCCTTGTGCGCCTTGTAGAGCGCACTTGTCAGCATGTTCCTTGCTTTGCTGCTTTGGTTGTTTGCTATCCATGCGAAGGACTGCTCCTCYATTTCAATCAAGGCGGAGTTACTGGCTGAGAGACTTTGGACCTGTTCCGCTTGGGTGGGTGTGCCTTCCCGGCTAACCTCTAGCAAGCACGCGTCTAGTTGGACAGCAAAACGGTCGTATTTCAGGCGCCAGGATCTATCGTGGGAGCGCGTCGCGGAAATGGCTGCATGGCTGAGAGCTTCATCCAGTTGGCCGATCCTGACCGCCAATTGACCGAGGTGGCGATTGACTTCCCAATCGGAGCCTAGGTGCGATTGATGGATAGCTGATACAAAGCGTTGCGTAGGGACCTCGGGTTGTGTGATTTTCCCAAATTCACGGTTGAGAGAGATAGGGGAAGTATGGACCTGATTGGGGCCCAGCTTTTGACCGGCATGTACGTAGGCCGAGTCGCCCTTGTGCCGGAGATCCTCTGAAGCGATCGCCGAAATTGTGCCCGTATCCGTGTTCATTTGGACCCGAACGAGTTCCTTTCCGTCGTCCTGCAGGTCAATGAGACGCACTTGCCAATAGCCTTTTGACTCGCTGAGTACTTCGAATGAACGTTCGACCTGGCGCTTCCAATATTCGGTGGAGCGATGTTCCTGCGGATCAAAGCCCGCGTGGCGCATGGATTCAAGCAAGCCATATACCGGCTGGGATCGGCTCAGCGCTTTGGTATCAGACCGGACGCTCTCCATGGCGGCGGCCAGATTCTCAGCTTGCCGAGTGACCGAAGCGTCCATGGAGGCCATCGCCTCCTCGATGAGGAGCTCACTGGCGGAGTCGTAGGATACGCGCCCAGATACGCCGATGGCGATGATCGTGGACAGGGTGGCGGCCACGGTCAAGCGCAGCACCAATGAGTCCGGGAGTAGTGAACGTCGGGTTCTTTTGATGGGGGAAGTGCTCATGCGCAGGATCGCTTCCAGGGGATCGGTTTTTTGAGTTCGCGTGGTGTCCAGATTGAAAAAGCAATCCAGGGCGGGCGATGTTAGAATGAATAAATGATGCGGCGTCTGTAGCCATAAGGATCGTCCAGACCCCCTAAGCTGCTAAATGAAGTCCCTTTTCGTTTGTGTCGATCGCTGAGAGCCCCATGAACTGACCCACCCATAGGAAAAGGGGTGCCGTGTATTTGATCGTATAGCCTCGGAGTTTGATCTAACGGAACAAGCCCATTGCCGTGCGAACACGACAATGGGCTTGAAGGATGGAGGGCGCTTGCGCGCTATTGAACGACGAAAGCCTCAGGGCTTCGGTTTCTGGATTCTTGGCCATGCTCGGTCATCCACTCGGCCGCAAGCTTCTCAGAGATGCGGACCTCATAGGTGGCCATCCGGCGTTGGATGCGTTCGGCGAGGCCGATGCAGGACTTGTTGCCCGATTCCTTGCCGACCATGTAGTACATGCAGGCCGTGATCGGATCTTCGATCACACCGCGGCCGAGCTCGTATAAGAGACCAATTTTTCCGTAGGCGGAGGGAAGGCCCTGGGAAGCGGCTTGGCCCAGCCAGTGCGCAGCCGCTCTGTCGTCGCGGGTGACGCCCACGCCGCGCATGAGTGCGACGCCGAGGTTGAATTGCGCCGGTGCATAGCCTTGACTCGCAGCGCGCTGATACCAATGGGCCGATTTGGCCTCGTCATGGGGTACGCCTTGACCGAAGGCGTAGAGCACACCCATTTGCGCCTGCGCTTCAGCCATTCCTTGGGTGGCTGCGGCTCGCATCCACTCCGCACCGATTCTGGAGTCCAGGTAGACACCCTCACCGGCCAGGTACATGAAGGCCAGAGCGAATTGGGCAGGAGCGAGTTCTTGGTCGGCCGCGCGGCTCAACCAGGAAACGGACTCTTCGGAACTCTGATCCACGCCCAGGCCGTCCCGGTACATCATGCCCAGGCGATATTGCCCCAGGGCATGGCCTTGTTCAGCTGCACGCTCGTACCACGTGGCGGCTTTCTCGAAGTCTCTTGTTGTCCCGATTCCACGGAAATAAGTGGAGCCCAACATGTTTTGGGCGGGGGCATCACCTCGTTCGGCGAGGGTTCCCCAGTCCTCCACGGCGACCTCGTAGCCAGTGGGTTGGTACACCTCGACTTCACCTTGGGTGATAGCCTGACAGGAGATGASGGTKAGGAAGAGCGGCGCCAGCCAAAGAGAGGAGGAGGCGGTGGGGCGAGTGATGGGGTCCATACACGGCGCTATCGGAGGTCCGAATTTCGTGGATAAAGGCCATTTGCAAATAACCAATTTCCAGGGCCTGAAGGCCCGAATACGCTCCTCTCAGAGCCTCCTAGGCTCGAATCGAGACCTTAGGATGACTGTAAACCTCAACATAGCGAACTACTAGGCCCTTCCCAGCGTAGAGGTTAAGTCAGCCGCCGTGGGGTGTGAGGTCCGGGCTGGCTTGTCTGTCTCGCACGAAACGATCGAGCCAGGAACGTGTTTGTTCAGAGGCTTCGGCGCGGTGTTCGGAGAGGCCATGATCCGATCCCTCCAACATGATCAAGCGGTAGGGATGCAGGGCCTTTTGTAAGGCCGCGGCCATGGAAAGGCTGGATCCGGGCAGTATTCGCCAATCTGAGCTGCCGTGGAATATCAGGATCGGGGCCTTACCTTGCAGTTGATCCGCCCAAAACACTGCCGAGCGTTGCTTCAGTACGGCTTCCCGGTTGTCGGCATAGCCGGGGATCAACTCGCGCAGGACGGATTCGATGCCCGGGCGCTCGTCGACCCAGCGCTGCAAATCGGTAAGGCCCGCGCGTACCACCCCGGCGCGGAAACGATCACTGGCTTTGAGCGCGAGGAACAACATCATGCCGCCGCGGCTGCCGCCGTGCAGGCCGATGCGATCGGCGTCCGCGTTGGGCAGGGCCTCTAGTAGGGGAATCAGGTTGAGTACATCGGAGACTTCAGCACCGCCGAATTCTTCGATGCCCGTGCCGCCATCCACGCCGCGATAGGACGTGGCCACAACCACGTAACCCCAACTCGCAATGCGCGCCATGCCGTTGGCGATCTTCCAATCGTTGATTTTACCAAAGCCACGATTACCGCCACGGAGGTAAATCACGCAGGGGTAGTTGCCCGGTTCTTTGGGCTGCACGATCGCGCCTTTGACCCGTAAGGTGTTGCTGCGGTAGGTCATGGTGTCCAGGCGCAGCCCATTCAAGTGAGCATAGTCCTCGGTTTGGAAGCGTTTGGGCCGTTTCCAAGATTGGCGTTCTAGGATGGTTCCGTTGTCGGATCCGGGCGCCACGAGCAAGGCCTCTGGTTCAAGCAAGGAACCGCGCGCGATCACGCGATGGATGGACTGGAGATTTTTCACGCTCACACGCGGGTCCTTATCGAGGATCAGAACGTCGCCGCGGCAGCCAGCTTTGAGGGCGCCAACCTCCGACCAACCGTATGCGAGTGCAAAGTTGGATGTGGCGCTGGCCAGGGCTTCACGCGGAGTCAGCCCATAGCGCACCAACGCTTGCAGTTCCGTGTGCAGACTGATGCCTGGCATGGAACCCCACACGTCCGCGGCACTACCAGCCAAATAGCGGCAGCCGGCGGCCTTGTTACTGGCTTCGATGTGCTCGGTGGCTTGGGCTAAAGCGCGGTAGGCCTTGAGTTGCTCGGGCGTCCAGTCCGGGATACCGGTCTTAGGGTCGGCCGGTTTGTTCACATCGCCGGCGTCGATCAGTTTAGACACGGGATAGGTCCAGGGATTCCGCACGCCTGGCTGGTGCAGGTACAGCAGGCTGGCGGTAGGGACCAAGAAGGCTCCCGAGGCCGCCAAATCCTTGGAGTAAGCCAGCATGGCCTGCGAGTCGGGCTTCACTTTCGAAAGCCATTGGTAGTAACGCCACTTCGGGCTGCCCAATTCATTGCTGAAGGGTTCCTTGGCCACTCCCGCGATCATCTCCTCGCTCGCCATGCCCAGGGAGTAGCGCGTCGTGTGCACAAARGCATCGATTCCGCACTGGGCACCGTACATGTAGCTCGACATGGCCAATTCACCGATGGTGGCCATGCCCAACTCGCGGCAGCGCTGCGCCACGATGCGCAGTTTCTCCGGGTCGAGCCGATACATGAGCAAGGCCACTTTAGCCCCTTTGGCTGCGATCTCATCCACCCGGTCGAGCAGGTCGTCCACACTCTTTTCTTCGAAGCCCACATCGTCGAGCGGGTAGATCGTGGGTCCAGGATCCGCGTCGAAAAACATGGGCCCACGGCGACCGCCGCCCACTCCGATGATGCTCGTCACGCCCATGGCCAGGTAAGCCTGGGCGTAGGCTTGATTGTTCAGCACTGCGAAACCGTCGATCAAACCGGGCGTCAGGAATTTTCCGGTGGCGTCCAGACGCTTKAATCCCTCGGGGATGACCACGTCAGCGGAGGGGCCCACAAAAGTGATCTTGCCGTCCTCGATCAGGATGGTTTGCCCGGCTAAATCATGGTCCGAATGGCCTTCGTCGCTCACATCGATGAGCGTGCCGCCGGTGATGGCCAGKTGGCTTTGTGCCTGGGCACTAGGAAGGAGAGCCGCGAGGCCGAGCAGGGGCAGGCAGAGTTGGCGCAGCGATAGCATCATGGAGTTAGTTGGGTTGCAGAGCGTTGATGAACGCGCCGGCCAATTTCGCGGCCGTGGAACGATTGAGGGATTCGTTGATACGCAAGTGGATCGTTTCGTCGGGGCCACAGGGCTTCGGGATGCGGATGCCCGCGCGGGCCAGCCTCTTTTGGAAGCCTGAGGCGTCCTCGCGCAATACGCGCATGCGGCAGACGTTCGTGCCATCTGCGAAGGGTTCAAATTCGAAGGTGCCTTGGCCGGATAGTATCTCGCATAGCTCGTTGAAGGCATCGATCGCAAGCTGCAAGCGTTCCACCATGCCATCCGCAAAGTGCAATGCCACGGCAGCGAAAGGCCAAGCCTGGGGCACGCTGCCCCCGTACATGCGGCGGGCGTGGTGGAGGGGCTCGATGAAATCTGCGTCACCCGCGAGGATGGCGCCCGAGGCCGCGTGGAAGTTCTTGTAGAGCGACACGTAGACCGTGTCGAAGCGCTTCGTGTAGTCCTTGACGGGGATGTCACTGAATGCGGACTCGATGAACAGCCGCGCGCCGTCCAAGTGCAGGGGGATGCCGATTTCCTTGGCGAAGGCGCAAATGCGCGTCATCTCTTCAGTGTCAAAGCGCCWGTTGTTGAGCCGCCGCACGGGCGACTCCATGGAGATGGCCCCGATGCCGCGTTGCACTTTGCCCGCGGCGCAGCGYYGRAYTTCCGCCTGCACCGCTTCCAAKYTAAATGWMGKWYYKCCYGCGCCCANNGSGGCANSCRANGNNATYCCRYTCAARRCKGTGGCACCGTCACCCGCRTCATTGACCAAGTGGCTYTCCGCCGGAGCCAACACGCGCCGCGCTGCCCCCGCGCAATGCCCAGAAACCGCCAAGTGATTCGCCAACGTGCCCGTCGGCAAATACACCGCGGCCTGCTTCCCCATCAAACCCGCAAACTTCGCCTCCAATTCCTCGACCACGCCGCCACTGGAATATTCATCCTCGGCAATACCCGGGTTCGAAGCCAGGTCGGCGAGCAAAGCAGAGTAATCCGCGGGCGAAAGGTCCAAACCATCGCGCATGAATTGCACGGGTCCTGAGGTGAGTACGGAGTCGATCAAAGTGGCGTGGGGCTGATTGGAGTGAGTGGGGCAGGTAGCACAATAACGACTCTTTCTCCGGAGCGCACACCTGTCCCGATTCACAGCGGTTGGGGCGGCTTCCACACGTCGGTTTGGGCAAGGGCCGCCGTGGAGTGACTGCTCAGCTCAATAGGCCACTTCTATGATCGGCAGGACTTTGCTCGTCAGGGGCACGTTGGCGGTTGGGTGGCGACGGGGAGCTTCGCCTGCTTGGGATTGAGTCCAGACGGAGGTCATGCCGCTCATGGGGAGTTCACCAGTGACATGGCCATTGATGTCCGTGAAACCCATGAAGCAGGCTTCCCAGCTGGCGGGATCTACCGGCTTATCCACACTCAAGTAGACCTTGTGGTTTGCGAGAGGTTGGCCCTTGTCGGAGATCTGAAGGTGCCGCAGGCAGCGCGCGAGCGGGCGTAGGTCAATAGCCTGCTCAAGAGTTTGATTGGCTTGGATGGTGAAGGTGAATTCACGTTCGAGGGAAGCGAAACCAGCCCTTTTTTGAAGCCGGAGGATGTGTTCACCCTCGGCGATGTTCTTCAATTCGAAGGCACCCGCGCTGTCAGCTACGGCCGTCAAAGCGCCAGTTGCAAAATCCACCATAAAGGTCATACCCATGGGGTTGATGCCGTCGGGGACTTGTACCTTGCCGCGCAATATGCCCGTGGGCTGCAATTCGAGGTCGCCCAGGTTCTGGCCTGCGGGATTACCTTTGTCCACCTGAAACCAGTGTTCAACGCCGTTGTGGAGGCGATCGTGGACGCGCAAGCAATACCACATCCCGGCATCAGCTAGTGGTTCGAATGTGAAAACACCTTCGATATCGGTCTCAGCCCAAAGGACTTCTTCGGCTTCCTCTTGGATGCGCAAGCGCAGTTTAGGCCCGCTGGGGTCGATCAGTCCGGGGCTGTTGCGGATACAGATTTCCACTGACAGGCCGGCAGAGGGCGTGCCTGCCAAAAGGATTCGACCACTGACAGGATGCGTGACGTGCAGTTGCACTTCTACTACATCGGGGAGATCGCCTCGAAAGTCAAAATACGCAGCTTGGTAGCCCATTCTGTAGACGCGGCAGCGAGCGTCGGGGGTGTACTCAATCGACTTGATGCCCATTGCGTCAGGGTTTACATAATTGATCTTGCCCGTCTGGGCCCAGTGCGTGCCTTCCAGAGTTTCAACCAAGAGATTGAAACGGGACAAGGGCAGCCCAGTGCTTTCATCCGTGGCGCGAACCCGTGTCATGGAGGTCGGCTGCATGCGAACCTCCAGGCTCTTTTGACCGGCGGCTATGTAGTAGGTGTCTTGCTCAGACTCGAATTCCTTGACGATGACGTCGATGGAGTGTTGATCGAAGCTCGGCAGTAAAACGTCGACGCGTCCATTTTTATCGGTCTTCTTGGGGAAGTAATAGGCCTCCTGGGATTGCCCCGTGGGGGCGAATCGAATGCGGGCATCACATAAATCTTGACCCTGCTCATTGGTGACGTGCACCTGGATCGCAATGGGTTCCGGGAAAAGCGTTGTACCCGTATCGACCGTGCTTCCAGCCTGCACCATCACCGTCGTTTGTTGAATCAGGCCTCTTCTGGAGAGTCGCAGATTGTGGAGACCCGCGGGTAGACCGGGGAGATCGAATGAGCCATCTGGCTTCGTGGAATACCATTGGTTCATGCTTGGGTCCTTTCCCGGATAGACTTCTATATGGGCTGGATAGGCCGGGCTTCCATCGTGTTGTAGAAGCAAGCCTTTGACGGCACCAGCGGGGAATAGTTGAACCGCGGGCATTTCATTGTGGCCCATGCGGATCGGTTGTAAGTGACTGCTTCCGGAGGCGAACCTTAGCAACTCCTCTGTATGGTTTTCACCCAGTCCTACGTGCAAGGCCGGATTGCCTGGGGGCAAGCACGGCAGGTCCAATTCATAGTGGCCAGCGGCATCGGTGGTCGTCGACCAACCGTAACCCGTGATCGTTTCAAGCTCGTGGTCGCCGACTTGGTCGCTCCAAGGTTCCCAGTAGTAGAGGCTGACCGTGGCTCCGGGAATGGCTTCACCGAATTTCCCGAGTACATGACCGGAAACGCGAATCGGGCTCGATTGCGGAAGGCGGACTTCGGGCCCAACCGACTTACGCTGGCCGAACGTCGCTGGGCTACGCAAGGAGGGGCGGCCTATTTCCTGTGCACTGACGATGTGCCCAGCGGCCGCTTGGAACGAATCCGCTGCGCCCGAATCCTTCGCACTATCGGAATTCCAAAACACGGCGGCCAAGCTGAGCAGCCCCACCCCGACCGCGCCGGCTGTCCAAATCCACGAACTGGTTAGGGTCGGAGGCCGCAAGGGTTTCGCGACGCTTGGGTGATCTTCGAAGAAGCGCTGCTTCAGACCATCGAGCGTCTCCTGCGCGGTGGTTTTGGTTCCAGGCCTCTTGTCGGCAGCGAGCCAAACACCTAATCCCAAGGTTGCCGGCAAAATGCGGCGCAGTCGATCGAGTCCGCGGGCGAGTTGGGATCGTACGGTGCCCGCCGGGCGTTCGAGAGCTTCTGCAGCTTGTTCGGAGTTCATGCCATCCTGAATCAGGAGGCGTACAACGGTGCGGTAGACATCGGGCAGTTCAGCGAGGGCCGCGGCTAGAGTCTCCGAAAGTTCCGAACGCTGGGCTTCGAGAACGGGGTCGCCTGGCAGCTCTCGGGCATTGGAATCGTCAAGGGATGTCAGATAGGCATTTTTGTCAGAGGCTTCGAGGGCGCGTTCGAAGTGAGCGGCCAGAAGGTGGGTCATCCACACTTCTACTGACGTTTCAGCATCCCATTGGTCGCGGTCCTGAATGGCCTGGAGGAAAACTTCCTGGACCAGGTCCTCGGCTTGGGCAGGTCTCTGGGTGAGGTGCAGGGCGAGGGTCAGCAGCTCTGGCGCTACCAGGTCATACAGCTTCCCGAGCATGGCCGGGTCGCCTTGGCGGAGGTAGCGTTTGAATTGTCGAGAAGCAGGACTTGTCATGCGGACAGGGCTTTGCGGGAGCCTTTTGGGCGCGAGTCAAAAGTGAAATGAGCGAGCGCGTTCAAAAGAGCAAGACTGCAAGGCAGCACGCGAGCATTTTTGTTATGCCTGGATAAGCATGGGGCCAAAAGTCCGTCTCGATGAGCGCTCCCATAAAGTAGCAAAGAGATCCGATAGCACCCACAAAACACGGAAGATCCGGATCAATGGGGGGAATGCTTCAGGTCTGAGGCTCTGCTTCCGCCTGCGTAGATCTTCAATGCGCAGGTGGTGCGTGTTTCAATCGAGATTTACGCCTGGCACCGTGCTTTCGTCCAGTAGCACGCGGGCCTCGGAGAAACTCAAACCCTCTTCTTTGGAGAGCATAGTGGTCGCATGCAAACGCTCGCCGCGCATGTCTAGCGCGTGGGCGCGCAGCAGGGAAGGCTCATGCGCGAGTTTCTTGTCCAAGTCCACCTGGCACGCTTCACCAAACGTCAGCAGATGCCCCAAAGCGGAGACAACCCGTCTACTGGCCACGAGACGTACTACGCCTGGTTCCAGTACAAAGATGTGCAACGCATGGAATTTGAACGGGGACGCGCTCTTTTGAGAGGAGCTTTTCTGGGTGTTCCTTCGACGTTCATGCAGCAGGACTTTTGCTAAATCGGAGGTGTCTATTCCATCCACAGTCAGCTCCACAAACTTACGCTTGATGCGCGCTCGTTCGCCGCCTTTGCGACCGCTCCGTCGGATCCATGTTTCGGTCACCTGCACCATACTGGAGATGTCTTGGATAGGTAGTCGTAACACCGGGAGGGCTTCCCCGGGCACGGCGTTGCGGTAGTCGCGCAGGTTGACCACCAATGACTGGGAACCGATTTGCATGGACCAGTTGCTCGGGCGCAGACTGGCCCGGAACGAGTGGATCGCGGCAGCAAAAATAGCCACGGTGATCAAGGCGGTGATCCCCATGGGCACGCTGAGCAGGAGGATCATCATGGGGCTCAAGGCGACCATGAAACGTGTTCCGAAGAAGACTGTGGCACCCAAAATAGCGCAGGCGGCGATCACGAACATGAAGTTTTTCATGGGGCTAGAGCGCAGGACCAAGGCGCCGCCGGGATCTGTGTCGTAGGCCTCGTCGGAAATCTTCATGTGGGAACCATCGGCAGTGTGGGCCTCTTTGCTGGAGAGTGGCCCTATTCTAGCCGCTTGGGGCGTGAGTTGGCCTGCTAGGACTGGGCGCAGGTGTCAAAGATCGCTATAAATGGGGAGTGAAAATCATCTCAGGGGAATTGAGGGGCCGCAGATTGCTGGCTCCCGAAGGATTGGGCACGCGCCCTATGTTGGGCAGGGCCCGTGAAGCGCTATTTTCGTCCCTTGGGGATGAGGTGGTGGATGCGCGCATTCTGGACCTTTTCGCGGGCACAGGCAGCTTGGGCCTCGAAGCCTTGAGCCGCGGCGCCACCTCCGTGCACTACGTGGAGCGCGATCGCAAGGTAGTCAAAGTGCTCGAACGCAACCTGTCAGATATGGACATGACCGAGCGCGCCCATGTACGCATGGGGGATGCTCTGGTGTCTAGCTCCTGGGGCGACGAACAACCGGACATCGTTTTCATGGATCCGCCCTATCCCATGCTGAAGGATCCCGACGGTCGCAAGCGCGTGATGGACACGGTTCGCGAGTTGCTCGAGGAGCGCTTGCCGCCCATGGGTTTGCTCATGTTGCACACCGAACCGCGCGCTATCAGCGAGCACGATTTCTCCGACGGATGGCTGGTCAGCCAACGGAAATATGGACGCACGGTCCTTTGGTATGTGCGCAAGGACGATGAACAATCATGATTGAACGCGAAGGCCGTTTGTTGATCGAGGGGCGCTTGCGCCGGGGTCGAATTCGCTTTGACCATGAGGGCATCCAGGAGGTGTTGCTCGATGAGGTTCAGGACGGGGACGCCACCGGACCCGTGATTGCACCAGGTTTCATCGATTTGCACGTGCACGGTTTCGGCGGCACGGACCCGCTCGACAACCTGCCGGCCATGGCGTTGGCCTTGGCGCGCGTCGGGACCACGTCCTTTCTGCCCACCCTGTTCCCCGCCGACCCGGAGACCTTGGGCTTGCAAGTCCAGGCGTTGGACGGAGTGCGCGCGGTATTGCGCAAGGGCGAGGGCGCGCGCGTATTGGGCACCCACTTGGAAGGTCCCTTTGTGAACCCGCTCGCGGCGGGCGCATTGCCCGAGACCGACCTGGCTATGCCAAGCATTGAAGCCTTGGCGAAGATCCTGGGACCCTCTTCGGGCGACGGACGCGGCGTGGGTACGATCACTTTGGCCCCCGAATTACCCGGTGCCTTGGAATTGATCCAGGAGTGCAAACGCCTCGGCATCCGCACTTCGTTGGGTCATAGTATGGCCAACGGCAAAGAGGTCGTGGCGGGCTTTGAAGCGGGCGCGACCGGTGTCACGCATTTGTTCAACGCCATGACCGGTCTGCATCATCGGGATCCAGGCATGGTCGGCGAAGCTCTGACTCGCGGCGGAATGTTCGCGGAAATCATCGGAGACTTGGTGCACGTGAAAGAACACGCCGTGCAAATTGCACTGGCTGCACGCGGTCCCCAGAACCTATGCCTGGTCAGTGATGCCCTGCAAGGTGCGGGCACGGGTTGCGAGGTCTTCCACTCCCACGGCCGCCAGCACATCGTCAAGGATGGCGCGGCCTACTATCCCGCGGAAGGTCCGGATGGGGAACCGCAATTGGCCGGATCCGCATCGAGCCAATTGCAGATGGTGCGCAACCTGACCGGCCGCGGAGTGGTTTCCCTGGAGGAAGCCCTCACGATGGCCTCCGAAGCGCCTGG